>JANNCG010000761.1:0-2164 GCA_031386385.1 Myxococcales bacterium | reverse complement strand
GTTCAGGTCGGTGAACTCAAGTATCGCGTCGGCACGAGGCCGCTGGGAGGCGAACGTCAGTACAAGGGAAGACGAACGGCACACACCGGCCCCACTCCAGTCCGGCGTTTGGGTGCCTCCTAACGCCCAAACACTTGATTCACCCAGGACGCCAAGGCCAACGTAGCCAAATGCCGGTCCAAGAAAATAGCCATTCCATTCACATCCACCAAAATACCGATCATAAGAAACTGCCGGGAGCATAGTCGCGCCGCTTGGACATTCATGCGGTGGATCTAACTCTTCTCTTGCTGTCGGAATAAGCCACGATCCGTCATACCAAGGCGGAGTAGGCACATCACCACGTGAGTCTTGCGGGATTGGACTACGGTCGCTCAAATCGCGAGGGCCGCTATCCTCGGATGCAGTTGAGCCATCTGGTGCCTGTGGGTTCGCCTTACACTTTGGCGCACCACACACAATCAGGCCAAGCAAAGCTGATCTTTGCGCGATAACAGCAAATTCCTGTCTGCGCCTTGCGCTAGATGTCATCGTGGTGCACTCGATGGGAGTCCCGTTCGAATCACCATCGAGTGGCGCTCAGCCAGCGGCAAGAGCGCGCGGACACCTCGCTCGGGCAGCCCAACTCGGGCACCAGCAGCCCGAAGCTTATGGCGGCGCAATTGAGCCATCTAAACTCTTCTTTAAATCAATGTTCTCATCGCGTGCTGGCTCTGTCAACACTCGCGACGGCGGACGACTCCGCCGAAGCGGTCGAGCGAAACAGTTGCTTGCGTTCTGTCATGCGACAACGTCGATGTGTGTCAGCAAGTCGTGGTGATCTCCAGTCGCGATCTCAACGTTCACTCACTCTTCGCCCACAACCACAACTTTCGCTCGACATCTCACTCACCCTTTGCAACCCTTGACTCGCGTCATGACCGCTGCAAAATCCCAATCAAAACCCCGCAAGCCCTCTCCCACTAAACCCACCCCCAAAGCGCCCGCTGCCACCGCCCGCGAGCCCATCAGCGCCGAGCCGCCGAAAAAAGCCCGTGCCGCGTACGCTGCCCTTCTCGCTGAGATAGGCAACGCGAAGCACGACGAGCTGCGAGGCTGGGATCGCCGCTGGGAGGCGATCGCGACGATCCTTCAGAAGAGCTACTTTCTCCTCGAAGACGACACCCCTACGGCGCTGCTGTGGATCAAGAAGCACACCGACGACAGCTACCGCACCGGGACGCGCAACTCCCGCGTCGCGCGCTATGCCTCCCCGGACGAAGAGCAGCGCTACGGGATCACCAAGCTCGACCTCGCGATCACGCTCGCGCAGACGCAACACGCATCGAAAAATCCAAACGCAGATGAGCTCAAGTCCATCGATTTTGCGGCTCTTCGCTATGCGATCAAAACGGGCTCAAAGAGCAAGAAGCTCTCACTCGCGGACGTCTCGATTGAGCAACTGCGCGAGCTCGCACACGGCAAGTCCAAACGCGACACTCCCACCGCATCGAAGCCTCTCAGCGACAGCGGCGCCGCACTCAGCACGCTGATCACCGCACAAAAATCACTCAAGAACATCACCCTCGCCGAGCACGACAGCGAGCTCACCCTTGGCAAGATCCGCTTCGATCAGCTCGCCACCTTGGGGCGATTGTTGGTGAACGCAAAGCTTGGTTAATAGGTAGTGGCCTTATTTGCGCGCAGCGGTGCGTCTGCGACGCGGAGCGAGGGACGAAATGAGGCCACTACCGGTCAACGGCGTTTGTGGCCGAGTGTCGGCCATTAATGCCACCAATGCCACCGACGGCGCTTAGCGGAGTTGCTCTGCCCGATTGATGTCGCCACAAAGAACGAGCAGCGTCGCGCCGACTACGCTGGCCACGACCACACCGATCGCCAACCGTGCATCGGTAGCCTGCGAGCTCAACCAAAATCCCAGCGCACCGTGCAGCGCGAATGTCACAAACGCGACGTACTTCGCCCAGTTTCGAAGCGCCAGCAACAGAAGCGCTGCGAGTGTGTCGTATGCGCCCCAGCTCCCGAGAATGTACGCGAGGACGCGCAGCATCCCGTCGAGCTCTCCGCCGCCATCGCCGATGTTGCGAAGGATCTCAAACGCGACGTAGCAACGCAGGGCACCCCAGCCGAGAAGCGCGCTGCCGAGAATGCGAAACACAATTCG
>JANNCG010000754.1:0-2781 GCA_031386385.1 Myxococcales bacterium | reverse complement strand
GGTTCGCTGCGGATTTTGGCACAGCGATCCCCGGTCGACCGGCGGTGGCTGTCACCGGTCCCATGATGTTTTTGTACTCCTTTGCCAACCCCACTCTTCGTGCGCAGCTCGTCGCCGCTTGCGGTCCCAATGCAACGCTTTGCCGGATCGAGCACAGCGTCTACAACTGGGAGCTTAACGCTTCGCGCTAGTCAACAGGGGAAGAGCCACGGGCGATTGCACGTATGGTTAGCCATTCACATCCCCACTTTGAGCGCGTATAGACTGTATTCGATCATGGTTAAGCTCTGCCTCGCAGGACTCTCTTTGAGTGCATTATTACTGGGTTGCGATGACCCTAAGACCATTCGCGACGTGCAGTCCTTGGATGCCCTCGCCCTGAGCGACGCCGGTGATGCGCGAGGCACTCCCATCGATGTACGGACGGACGTTGGCGCACTGCCTGATGTGTCACCTGATGTGCCCTCACCGGATGGAAGCACGGATGTAGTGGATGCGGCAAACCCTGCTGATTCTCACGCGGATGTCGTCAACGACGCCGCGGATACGAGCACAAGCGTCGCGGACGTCTCGCTATCGGACGCCAACGAGGATGTCGCGCTCGACGCGTTGCGCGACTAGCGCGCTGAGTTAGCCAAAGCTGCTCACGATCAACGCTCGTAGCTCATCGCGAGACCGAAGCACATCTTGCGCGAGGGACCACTGGCCCTTTGCGCGCAGCAGGTTGTGCTCACCCCGAGTGGCGAACCGCGATGAATCCCAGCCAAAATACTGCTCGTTGAGCGCATCGCCCAAAAATCTCGCCGCGAGCTCTGTGGCGATCGTCGCGAGTCCATCGACTAACAAGTCGCGCTCGTCTTGATCCACGATGCTGCCAGCTATCCGCGCATAACCCTTGATGGCCGACTGCAAGATGGCGCGATCGACCTTCGCCTCGGTGACGTTTTCTCCCAAGGGGTTGCACCAAGAGCGAAGCGCATCCCCGAGCTCCCAGACCCAGGGCATGGTGGTGACGGTGTCCAGATCGACAAGGCAGAGCCCTTGCTGCGAGGTGGCGTCAAACAAAAGATTGCTGAGCTTCAGGTCTCCGTGAGCATGCCAGCGGCGCATTTGTGCCAGGGGTGCGAGGGCGTGACCCGCTTTGAGAAGCGCGTCTGCAACGGGCGCAACCATGTCATATAATCGATGATTGGCATGTGAATTCACAGCATCTTCGAGCACACGTAGGTGCCTGCCTGTGTCGTGTACGCCCGCTCGGACGTGCACATAGTCATAAGAAAAATCCGTCAACGCATGGTGCCAGTTCGCCACAAGTTGCCCTGCGTGAAAGGCTCGATCAGGGCTGTCGACCTTGTCCAGCGCGACGCCGTGAATGTACGTAAGCAAGCGCCACACGCGGTCTTGGTGCACGCAGCACAGCTCACCTCTCTGGGTCCGCACAAGCGTTGGGGTGCGGATGTCTTTGTGCACTAAGTGCGTGGTCACTTGATGAATATCGTCGTTGACCGAGGAGGCAAATATTGGATGCACGCGTTGTAAAACAAAGCGCTCGTTTTGCGGCGAAGTGACCAAAAAAGTGTCATTAATCAAGCCGGTCCCGAGCGGGGTGACCTGGCTGTTATGAAGGAATTTCCACTCTTGGAGGACTTCTGCTGTGGCGATCTTTTCGCTCATTGCGGGGATGATGGCGTACTCTTTGCGCAACGTCGATGGTCTCTTCTCTACAACCGGTACAAATCAAAGGAGTGGCTTTTGAGGGCGTCCTGCAGGCCCTCGAAGATGTCCGTGGTGCGACGTTTCTGCGAGGTGTGAAAGAAGCGCTCCCCGCAGGAGTCCACGACGCGGTGAAGTTTGGTGGGATCAACAGCACGGGTTGGTATCCCATCGGTTGGTACCGCGATTTGTATGGGACTGCGGTGAGGCTATCCGGTGACCCACAGTTTGCCAAAGAGATCGGCCGAGTGTCCGTCGAGCGTGAAATGCGTGGGATCTACAGCGCGATTCTGCGCATGTTGACCATTGAGTTTTTGATCAAGCGCGGCGCTGGGCTGTTTGCTCAGTACTTTCAGGGCGCAACGGCGTCGGCAAAGATCGTCGGACCCAAGAAGGGCGAAGTGTATTTTGGCGGCTGTTTTGGCTTTGATCGCAACGTGTGGCTCGATCAAGCGGGCAGCGTTGAGCGGTTGCTAACGCTGGCGGGCGCCAAGAAGTCCTTCGCTGAGCTGAGTCAGCAAAACGACGCAGAGGGTACCGGGGTCATTGTTTGCAACTGGGAGTGAGCGGGCTCACTCGCTTGACTGTAGCGCTAACGCTTTGAGCTTCTCGATGTCCTTCACGTCTCCCATGACTACAAGTGTGTCTCCGTTGTGAATGACTGTGTTCGGCTCGGGGTTGTACACAAAGTCATCGCCCTCAAGAATGGCCACCACAAGTGCGTTGGTCTTTGAGCGAATTGGCAGATCGTTGAGCGCGCGCCCGACGAACCAACTCTCTTTGGGGATCCTCACCTCTTCAACGCGCAACACGCCGCCCTTGGCTTGCAGCATGCGGTCCAAAAACCTCACTGCGGTGGGGCGAAGCATCTCGCTGGCCATGCGCATTCCTCCGATTCGGTTGGGAGAAACCGTGGCATTTGCGCCCGCGCGGATCATCTTGTGCTCTGCCTCTGCGGCGATCACTTTGCTCACGATCCGAGCGTTTGAGTTGAGGTCCCGAGCGCTCAGCGTGACAAACAAATTGTCTTTGTCTTCGGTTAGCGCGGCGACAATGCCTCGCGCACGT
>JANNCG010000742.1:0-6417 GCA_031386385.1 Myxococcales bacterium | reverse complement strand
GATGGAGCCGAGAGTGAGTCCAGAAAGACCGCTAAGACTCTCAATCGCGAAAGCCTCCATGGCGGTGTCATCGGTGAGCGTGAGTACAAGTCCGGCGACTGGCATCAGAGTGCATCTTTCTTGGGCGCTGAAGGCACCATGCTCGTCTGCTTAAGATTCTCGGCCGCCGTCTCATCACGCAGCTCGTTGGTCATCGCTTGCAGGCCCACTTTAAGCGCGACTGTGAAGATCATTAGACCCAGCGCCCAGATGCCGGCGAACACTTGCCACTCGGTTTTGGAGGGTGTGTACGGAACGATCTCGTGCAACGTGCTGGGGATAAATCCAGGCACAATCAGGCCCATTCCCTTCTCGATCCAGACGCCGATAAAGGTCAGCACGAGCGCGGCGTTGAGCACAGCTCGGTGGCGATAGAGAAACGGTGTCTGCAGGACAATGGCGGCGCACACGTTGAACGCAATAGCGGTCCATATCCAAGGGACAAGCTCGTGATGGCCGTGAAGTCCGAAGAACAGATAGCGTCCCGACGAAGCGTGAGCTCCTCCGGTGTAGAAGATCGTAAACATCTCAGAGCCCAACATGAACAAGTTGAGCAGTGACGTGACACGCATGATGGAGAGCAGTCGCAGGATCGCTCCTTCGGGGACGTGAAAGGTCGAAAACTTTCGGACTAGCTGCAGGACAATGACGATAAACGCCGGCCCAGTGACAAACGCGCTCGCGAGAAATCGCGGTGCTAAGAGCGCGCTATTCCAAAAGGGACGGCCGCCGAGCCCTGAGTACAAAAACGCGGTCACTGTGTGAATCGAGAACGCCCAAATGATCGACAGAAACACAAACGGAACGTAAAAACGCGGGTTTGGCTTTCGCCCCAAGTACCGCATGTAGATCAGGTATCCGCACACGTGCAGGTTGATCGCGAGGTATCCGTTCAGCACGATCACGTCCCAGCTGAGCATTGAGACGGGCCAGTGAAATCTTCCAATCCCCGGGATCAAGTGCCAGAAGCGATCGGGGCGCCCAAGGTCCACCACCACGAACAACAGCGCCATCAACAGTGCCGCGATCGCGAGCAGCTCGCCGATGATCACCACGTCGTGCATGTCGTGGTCGTCGTACAGGTACGCTGGTACAACCATCATGACGCCGCCAGCAGCCAGCCCAACGAGAAAGGTAAAGTTGGCGATATAAAGTCCCCAGGACACGTGGTCGCTCATGGCGGTGACGGCCATTCCATGGGCCATCTGCAGCGCCCATGCGTGCGCACCTACAAGCGCGATCGCAGTAAGAGCAAACATCCACGTGTAAAATACCCACGTCCCCTCACTCGCGCGCCAGAAGGCCTTCGCGAGAAAGCGCGGATAACTGAGGTGATGTGCAGATCTGAGATTCTCGCTCACAGCGGCGGTCCTTGCGGGTTACTTGTCGAAGAAATAGTAAAAACGAGGACGTGTGCCGAGCTCTTCTTTCAGGACGTACACGCGCTTATTTTCTAAAACCCAGCGAATGGGGCTCTGGGGATCAAGGACGTTGCCAAACACACGGGCACCGGTTGGACATGCTTCGAGACATGCCGGGAGGCGTCCTTCACGTGTGCGGTGAAGACAAAACGTGCACTTCTCGACCACACCCTGAGGCCGAATCCGGTTGGACAAATAGGCCTGATCGGGGTTGATCTCATCCGCAGGAATTTCTGGTTTTTTCCAGTTAAATCTTCGAGCGTGGTACGGACACGCGGCCTCGCAGTACCGGCATCCAATGCACCAGTTGTAGTCCACCACGACGATCCCGTCCTTCTCTTGCCACGTAGCCTCGACGGGACAGACCTTCGTGCACGGCGGGTTCTCGCACTGCTGGCACTGCACGGGCATGTAGAACTTTCCGTCATCGCGCACGGGGTGGTCGTAGTCGGCGCGACCGCGCTCCATGTCCATGGATCCAGACTCCATCTCAAGGACCCGGATGTACGAGTTGTGGGACGCTCGATCGTGGTTGTTCTCTTGGTGACAAGCCTCAACGCAACGCCTGCACCCTATACAAGTTGATAAATTGAGCGCGTACGCAAACTGAACTCCTGCCTGCGGCCTCACGTCACGAATGTGGACCTCTTTTCCGTACTGGGTTTTGGTCTCAGCTTCGAGCCGCTCAAGCACCTTTCGCAGCTCAGGCGGAGTCAGCTCTCGATAGTGTTTTTGCAGCCATTCGGCGACATTGGTGCTGTCGGTAAACTGCTGCATCGGCGCGAGCGCTTTGGCAAACGCGCCGGCACCCAGAGTGGTCGCGAGGACTTTCAACGCCACGCGGCGCTTGAGTGTGGGGTCAGCAGCTTCAGTCATGAGTGGCTCCAGAGTGTGCAGGTGGCAAGTCCCGAGGTGGGGGTGCGGGGTAAAAGCGCACGAAAGCCGGCGCGTGTGGGTCGTGGCAGTCCACGCAGTGATTGCGAACACGTGGTCCGCGGTGAAGATCCCAGTAGCCGTTCATCCCGCCGTGGGCGCCGAAGCGATAGTCTCGCGCTTGCGGACCGTGACACTGCTCGCAAATTTGCATCGCTTCGGTCATCGGGAGCGACTCGCCGGTGGCGAGGTGAAGTCGATCAAACCGTGCGGGATCGTGGCATGAGTTGCATCGGTTAGAGCCGTGCTCAAATCGCAGTCCCGCGTGAGGTCCACCAAGAGTCGTGGCCGTCTCGGGGAGCCTAAACGTCTGGGTCGAGTGGCACGTCTCGCAGCGAACTTCGACCCGCCGTCCCATGGCGTCGCGCTCGTTGGTTGAGATGGCCTCAAGCGCACGAGGGCGGTGAATGGTAACCGCATAGGGATTCTCTCGACGTGGTGGTCCGGCGTCGGGAGAAGCGTAGATTCGCTCAAGGACGTCCTTCGAGCCACACCCCTGCGGGACGTTGCCCAGAAGTACTGTGATCACTACGAGCGTTGAGAGCGATGAACGAGCTCGTGCAAAAAGCGTAAACAAGGTGTTCTAAAGCCATCACGTCGCATGATTTGGGCCACGCTTGATCGAGGCCGATCGCAGTGGCCGAACCGACGTGCTTCCGCAGTAAAACTCCACTGGAATGTATCTTCCCAGGGCTTCGCGATTCGCTGCACAACGTGCGTATGTCTCACGTCGGTGCAGATTCTGCGTCGGCGGTTCGCGGGAAGCGCTCCGATCAACCTGTGCTCGATTGCGGCGGTTTTACTCGGGGCGAACGCGAAGCGTGACTCTGAGGGTGCCGCGGCCGGCGCGGTCTCCGACCTCTTCTTCGTAGGACAGAAAGCCTTCGCGCTCAACTCGTACGCGGTGAACGCCAGGTCCAAGACCTACGTAGCGCTGCTCCCATAACAAACAGCGACCCATGTTGGTCTCGTCCACGGTCAGCATGGCGTCGCGTGGAGTGCACTCAAACCGATAGCCCACAGTTCGCACGGGCCCGACGGGCACGCGAGGTCGTGTGCATCCGAGCAGCACGGCCGCGAACAAAAAGAGTGTCTTTCTCGCGCGGAAAATTCCCGAAATCAATCGCAGCGTTGGTGACAACTTTCGGAGCACGTCGACAGTGTACGAAATCTAAGCCCGCGTGGGTGAACTTTTTCAGCGCTCACTTTGCGTCTGATTGTGCGAAGGTCTGCCCCATCGCCATTTATGACCCCCTTTGCTTTCACAGAAATTCTCCCGCTACTCGGCCACGATGAGACGCCCTATCGCAAGCTGACCAATGACTATGTGTCCACGTTTTCTGCAGGCGAACATTCCTTTTTAAAGGTCGAGCCCGAGGCCCTCGCGCTGCTTACTCGTGAGGCCATGCGTGACATCGCTCACTTGCTCCGTCCGGCGCACCTAGCGCAACTGCAGAGCATCTTGAGCGACGACGAAGCCTCCGCGAACGACAAGTTCGTGGCGCTTGAGCTCTTGAAAAACGCCACCATCGCCGCTGGCGGCGTCCTGCCGGGGTGCCAGGACACTGGGACGGCCATCGTGATGGGCAAGAAGGGTCAACAGGTGTTCACTGGGTTCAACGACGAGCGAGAGATCGCGCGAGGGATTTTTGAGACCTATCAGAGCTCATACCTTCGGTACTCGCAGCTCGCGCCGCTGGACATGTACAAAGAGAAAAACACTGGGACGAACTTGCCCGCGCAGATCGAGCTCTACGCCACCGAGGGCGATGCATATAAGTTTTTGTTTATGGCCAAGGGAGGAGGGAGCGCCAACAAGAGCTATCTCTTTCAAGAGACCAAAGCGTTGCTCAACCCGGCTTCGCTGCTCGCCTTTGTCGAGAGCAAACTGATGTCGCTTGGGACCTCTGCGTGTCCGCCGTATCACCTCGCGGTCGTCATTGGAGGACCGAGCGCTGAGTACACGGTGAAAGTAGCGAAGTACGCGAGCGCGAAATATCTTGATCGCCTGCCCACGAGCGGCTCAGAGTTGGGTCACGGGTTTCGCGACTTGGGGCTTGAGCAAGAGATTCTAGAGCTCACGCGCAAAGTTGGGATTGGCGCTCAATTTGGCGGAAAATACTTCTGCCATGATGTTCGAGTTGTGCGGCTTCCGCGCCACGGGGCATCGTGTCCGGTTGCCATCGCGGTGTCCTGTAGCGCTGATCGTCAGGCCCTCGGAAAAATCACCAAGGAGGGGATTTTTCTGGAGCAACTTGAGACCGATCCTGCGAAATACCTGCCCGAGACGAGCAGCGAAGAGCTTGGCGGCACGGTGGTTAAGATCGACCTGAATCGCCCGATGGGTGAGGTTCGTGCTGAGCTGTCCAAGTACCCGATCAAGACTCGGCTCTCACTTAGTGGAACGCTGGTTGTTGCTCGAGACATCGCGCACGCGAAGCTCAAAGAGCGCTTGGATCGGGGTGAAGGACTGCCGGACTATCTCAAAGAAAAAGCAGTGTATTATGCAGGTCCTGCGAAGACTCCGGTGGGGTACGCGAGCGGGAGTTTTGGCCCAACGACGGCAGGCCGAATGGACTCATATGTTGACTTGTTTCAGGCCAACGGCGGGAGCCTCGTGATGCTCGCCAAGGGAAACCGATCGCGCGCGGTCACCGATGCGTGCAAAAAGTACGGCGGGTTTTATCTTGGCTCCATTGGCGGACCCGCCGCGAAGTTGGCGCAAGATTGCATCAAGAAGGTCGAGGTGCTTGAGTACGCAGAGCTGGGGATGGAGGCGGTGTGGAAGATTGACGTCGTAGATTTTCCTGCGTTTATTGTGGTGGATGACAAGGGGAACGATTTTTTCTCGGCGCTCAACGATCATGTCGGCAAGAAAGCTCTTCCGGTCGCAAACTCGCCTTAACTGTCCCAACGCCTCAGGCTTCTCGGTCTCAAGAAAGCTTCACCCAAATGGAATTGCCGTTTCTTACGCACGAAGAACCAACGATGGGCGGGCGCCTGCGCGTGCAGCCCGAGGACTTCGTCGTCGAAGAGGTCCCGGCGTATTTGCCCATCGGAGAGGGCGACCATTTGTACGTCCTGTTTGAAAAGCGTGGGATCACCACGAAGGACGCGATCAACCGGATCGCCCGCGCGCTTGACTGCAACCCACGCGAGTGCGGATGGGCAGGGCTCAAAGACAAGCACGGTGTGACCGTCCAGTGGGCGAGCTTTTTTAAGGGCGACGCTGAGAGAGCCAAGAGTCTTGTGCTAGATGGGATCACTGTGCGTGACGCGAAGCGCCACCGCAACAAGCTGAAACCGGGGCACACCCATGGCAACAAATTTGTCCTTCGAGTGCGTGATTGTGCTGACGATTCACTCGCGATCGCACAGCGAGTCGCAGCGCGATTGCTTAGGGACGGAGTGCCGAATTATTATGGTGCGCAGCGGTTTGGGCGGGATGGCGACAACGCCGAGCGTGCGATCGCGTGGCTCACAGGAAAATCAGAGGCCCCTCGGGACTCGTTTTTGCGCAAGATGCTGGCCTCGAGCGTGCAGAGTTCGTTGTTTAACCAGTACGTGGCGCAGCGCATGGGTGACGGGCTGCTCAATCAGTATGTGGAGGGGGATCTGGCGGTGCGGTTTCCGCTTGATCGTGTGTTTGTTATATCGCCTGAAGAGGCCGTTGAGACCTATCGTAGCAATGGGTGCTCAGCGACCGGTCCAATGTTTGGTCCCGACATGCGCTGGCCGACGGGAGCTGCGAGAGAGCGCGAAGAGCGGCTTCTTGCGCAGAGCGGACTCACGATGGAGCACTTCGCAAACGCCGGAGGCTTGGCGCAGGGGACTCGGCGCTCGGTTCGGATGTCGCGGTGGCCTTCGACCAGCCGGTCTTCCCTAGCTCGCCGCGGGCCGTCGTCGCCGACGCGACCGCCCGGACCCATCGCTGGGCGGAGCGCTCTCTGGCCGCCCACACGCGACCGGACCAGGCCCTGTTCGGAATCGTCCAGGGCGGCCTGGAGCCTGATCTCCGGGCGGA
>JANNCG010000736.1:0-6018 GCA_031386385.1 Myxococcales bacterium | reverse complement strand
CCTGGCGGCCGCCATGTCGCGCCATGGTGGCGGCCAGGGGTGAATGCCCTGTGTCACACACCACACGCACGTGTGGCTTGCCAGCCCGCCCACGATCTTGGTCCGAAGCGCTCTGGTTGCCTCTGCTAGACTCCGCAAAATGGTTGTTCGCGAACAAACTTCGCTTGGCGCAAACGGTGAGCTGACTTCGCGACAAGTGCATGTGGGTGGCGTCGACGGAGCCGAGTTGTTGGCCAAACTCAAGCTCGCTGGCGTGCAGCTCAATGAGCTTGGACTCGCGTTGCTTGCGAGTCGAGCGTTTGCAGTGATCGATGTCCGCCGAGTTGTCCTTGCTGTCGAGCTAAGCGTCAGCGACCTCGGGCTCTCTCAGGGAGCAACCATTGATAACGTCTACGCGATGGCCAAGAAACTCGGCTTGCATTTGTGTCCGATCGATCTGGGGCCACACTTAAGACTCGAGTATCTGGATCAGCCCGAGGTCAGCGTGGGTCCATTCACTGAGCGGCACCGAGCGCCACCGGGAGCTGTCACCATTGCGTCCCCGTGGTCCGAGCAGGGCGATGATGTGGCCAAGGGCTTCTACCTTCGCTGCGTCAATGGGACGCTCTGGCTTCGAGGCTATTGCTGCGATGCGGAGCATGTTTGGGACGCTGGTGATCGCTTTGTCTTCTGCAGTGCTTGAGCATCACCGGGTGGCGTGAAGTGAGCGCGAAATCGAGTTCTCGCCCCCATGGGACCGCTCTCTCGCCCCCCGGATTCAATCTCTCTCCTGTGCGTTTACCGCTTTCGAATTGCGCAAATGCGACTAGAGTTGTCCCAGTCCATGGTCTCTCGTGCAGCGTTCGCTCCGCTAGTGAGCAAGCTTGATCAACCGGTGAGTGTCGCCGATGATCTCTGTTATGTGCTTCCCACTTCTGTCGCCGCAGAGGAGGCTAAGCGCCTTCTTTTGCTCGAAGCGCAAGTAGGAGTTGCCCGTCCAGGTGATATCCGTGATGGCTTTTTTGAAGAGCCCGTGTTGGTGCATCTGCCGATTTGGCGCACGAGCGTTCACGCAGAGGGGTTTCACATCGGAGTGAGCACCATCAGCATTATGACCGGGCGTGATCGGCGTATCCCGTTGCCGATTCCAACGGGCGGAGTGGAGACCAAAGACGTGGTGGTATTGACCGCGGCGCGAAGGTTTTTTCCGTTTGATCCAACGCCGGCGCTGGTGATTCCGCAGCAAAAAATGATCGCGCGTGCGCACTCATCGCTCGCGGGTGTGGTCGCCGAGATGGATGTCCCACAGGCGCAGGCCGAGCAAGAGAGCATCCAGCGCGTGCGCACCGCGATGCGTCCGTCCAACGCGCTCTACGCGAAGATGGAGGCCAACGTCCGCTCGATCGCGTTGGTGTATGTCCCGTTGTGGGTGATGCGCTATCGGTATGACGGCGAAGCGGTACCCAACGTGGGTCAAGAGTTTCACGTGCTTTTGGACGGCGCTTTCGGCCGTGTTTTAAGCGCCAGCCATCCAAGTGCGTTTCGCTCGATTTTGGGTAAAGCGAAGAGCTTGTTTGCTACGCGCTAAGAGGGAGATACTCGCATGAGCACATCGCCTGGTGGTCGTTTTGCCGCAGGATCCGCGCGGTTTATCTTCGGTCTTACGATTTGGATCGCCTCGCTCGTTTTGCTATTTTTGCTCGCTGATGGCGCGATGCCGACCTGGCTCGCTTGGACGCTAGCGACCCTGGGAATGCTGCTGGTTCCCACCCTGCTTACTCGACTGTTGATGCCTGCGTTTAGGCGCTTGGGTGAAGAGCCCAAGTGGATCGAGCTGTGGCCTGGGCTGAGCCTTGTAGTGGCGCTTCTGACGCTGATTTGCGTGCCGTTTTTTGCAAGAGAGTTCACCGCGCGAAGGCTGCTTCGGGTGCACGCGCAGTATCACAATATTCCCGCAGTGATTCATCGCGTCAGCACCACGATTGGGCACTGGCTGTCGAGCACCGCAGTCGACCCTTCGCTGACAAACGTGCTCACCGATGGGGGATTGCACAGTGACGCGAGTGGCGACGCACTGAGCGCGGTTGATGGAGTCCCTAACGCCGCTGCGGATGGCGGCACACCGGTCGCTGACGACGTACAATATCCTGATGATTCATTGATGGATGCGATCGATCATGAGTCTGCTGTGGACGCCACGGACGCAGATGACAGCTCTCTCGATGCGTCGCTGACGGACGCAGATGTGGCGCTTACTGTGGACGCAGCGGATGGCGCAACGGGCGTTTTGGTTGAGCAAGATCCCGATGACCCCGACGATCCGTCCGTGCCCGACAGTGGGACCTCTGGCCTCAATCCTTTTGTCGGAACCCCCTCGGCCGCCGGCCTTACGCTCTTTGCCCAACTTGACTCGTGCCATTGGCCTAAGGCCCTGTGGATGGGTCAGCTCGGGGCCGGTGGAGCCGACGAAATAGTCGCAACGTGTGACGACTCGGTACGAGTATTTTATGTGCAAAATAACTCGGTGATTGAGCGTACGGTGTTTCGTCCCACCGTCGGCTCGGCGATGCTGGTGTTTATCGCTCGCCCGGTGATCGCTGACTTTGACGGTGATGGTCAGCGCGATATTGGACTCTGTGCGTACTACACCTCAGACCGAGGTGGCGTCCGAGGTGGCAACTCGTGGTGGGCGCGGGGTCGTTTCAATGGCCAGTTTGACGCACCCAGGACCCTGGTTGCAGGGCTCGACTGCGCGGGGATGGAGTACGGTGACGTGACCGGCGATCAAAGGCCCGAGCTGATCTTGGTGAAAGAAAACAACGGATACGCGACCACTAACGCTGAGTCGCAAATGCTCTGGTACGACGGCAGTCCCACGCGATGGACCCAGCGCGGGAGTGTGCGTCTGTCCAAGGGTGCCTCGGCCGTGTGGCTCGAAGATCTCACCGAGGACAACATTCTCGATGTGATTGTGCACACGGGCTATGATGGCGTGCGTCGCAACTGGGTCATCGCAGGAGCGCGTCGCGGGCCCACGGGTGTGGTGCCTAACATTGATGAAGCCGGAAGCGAGAATCGTCTGTTTGCTACTCCACAAGGGCGCTTGGACAACGACAACGAGGCAGACGCGGTGCGTGTTGGCCCCGCACAACAACTGCAGTTTTATCGAAGCACTCCGTGGAATCAGCCGGTGATTCTCATGGCAACACCGGCGCTTGATCACGAAGAATACGTGATGCGCTGAGCTGCGCGCTAGGTCATTGAGCCTTCACATTGCCCGCTGTCACGGTAGCATCGGGCTCATGGATGCTTATTCGCGAACTGGAATTTTGGCCCTTGTTTGTCTCTGGGCGACCGCGTGCTCTGGATCGGTGACGCCCAGTGGCGATGGTGCGCTTGACGCAGATGCGAGCTCGGCAAGCGATGGGTTCGTCATGGTCGATCAGCCCATGGTGGTCAATGATCGGGTGGCAATCGACGTTCAAACGGTGGATGTTCCCAGCGCGGTTGATGTGGTGTTGGGAGATGTTCCTTTTCCGAACGCGCCCCCGCCAGAGATGACCCCGCGGTTGATGAACCCCACGTGTGCCTATCCCATGATGGAAGGCGTTGTGTTTCAAGACCGTGTTGAGCTTGGAACTTCGCCTGGCACCACTGCCCATTTGCTTCGCTGGGATCGCACTATTCGCGCACTGCCCACCGCATGGCTCGCGTCCTGGGTAGACACCGGTGGCGTCCTTCACGACGTACGCATTGGTGTCACCGGAGGACCCACCGATAACCTCGCTTTCATGAGCCCCATGCTCACCATGAACACCGCTGTACATGGTCGGATCACCACGCCCGGCTCTGCGCAAATCGTGGCACCCCGAGAGCGTGACCCGCGCCGTGGAATGGTCGAGAGCGCGGTCATGCCCGGCATCGGACTGACGGTCACCGCACCGATGGATCGTATCTTTGGTGTCGGCGATTTTCTGGGACAAATCGCATGGTTTCCGACGGTTCGTGAGTTTATCGGCGTCGAAGCTGCGCGGTCCTACGGAGCGATGCGGATCGATCGACTTGCGCCCAACGGACGCACCCTCGTCGCAGGTCCAGATCTTGGGATCGGAATCGAGACATCCCAACCCCAGGTGTTCTTCGGAGATCGCTCTGCTTGGGTCGCCTTTCTTGATCACTCAAACGAGCCAGCGCACGTTGTGCTCGGATCTCTTAACCGAGACACCGCTGCGTTTAATGGGCGCTTGAGCGTCGCTGATATCGGCCCAGAGTGTCCCGTTGCGGGGAGCTATCAAGCCATCGCTGCGAGTGATCTTCCGGTGTCCGTTGAGTCGTGCATCTCGAAGGGACTTCGCCTGACGATTTACGGTGAGTTTATTCGCCCCGATCCGCCAACCCCAACGACACGCACGTGGGTGCGCGACATCCAACCGGGCTCGTCCGTGGTGTATCGGCCACGAGTGGCCTTCAACGGTGCTGAGATCGCGGTTGTCTGGCGAGAGATCGACGAGACAGGCCTGTCGTTTAGACTCTTTAACTTTCGCGGACAGCCCCTCACGCCACGGCTCAGAATCCTGTCGCCTGAGTCTGCTCTCGAAGGCACCTTCGACGTCGCTGCAAATCCCGCAGAGAATGGCGCGTGGGCCGTGGTCTGGTCGACCAACCGTGCCACATACCTCGCGCGCATGGGTCGCTGCGCAACGAACATTCCCGGTCGATAACGACAATTTGCGATATAATCTTCTAGCGATGTAGTGGTCACTTAACCTGCAATAACGCAGATCAATGCGCTTATGTCGGTTTGCGCGTGACGTGTACTGCTGCGAGCTGCTCATCGCTCACCAAGCCTGGTGCGCCCATCATCATGTCGAGCCCCTGCGCGGTCTTTGGGTACGCTACGACATCTCGCAGTGACTCTGCACCAGTGAGCAACATCACCAATCGGTCCATCCCGATGGCGATCCCACCGTGGGGTGGTGCGCCGAGCTTGAGCGCGTCGAGCAAGAAGCCAAATTTCGAGCGTGCTTCTTCTTCGCGAATCCCTAGCACATTAAACACGCGCTGCTGCACCTCGGGGTCATGAAGACGAATGGACCCGCCACCCATCTCAACGCCGTTAAGAACGATGTCATATCGGTAGCACAATACCTGCGCTGGATCGCTCTCAAGCAGCGATAGTGAGTCATCCTGTGGCCTAGTAAACGCGTGGTGCGCAGGAGACCAAGTCTTGCTGTCTTCGTCCCACTCGAACAAGGGCGGATCCACAACCCACAAGAAGTCATAGCGATTGTTCTCAGTCCCAAACTCAGGAATGAACCCGAGTTGTTTGCCGAGCTTCAAGCGCAAATTCGCCATGACCGTCTGGACCAGGGCTTCCTTGCCAAGCTGAAAGAGCAGCAAATCTCCAGGTTTTGCGCCCGTTGCGTCGTTTACGGCTTTGACAAACTCAGGGGTCGCGGTCTTCCACGGGGTCTGGGCCCAGGTTCCGTCCTCTGCGACCTTGGCGCGCGCGAGACCGTGAGAGCGCATCTGTTTTGCAAACGATTCGAGCTCATCGAGATCTTTGCGAGACAACGGCTTGCCCTTTGGCCCGCCGTCCGCAGGGACCACCATCGCCTTCACAATATGCTGTGGAACCTCACGCCGATCTTCGCCCGCCTCAAACCGCTTCGCGATCTCTTCAATCAACGGAACGCCTCCGCCTTTGTGCTCGATCGCCAACTCAGTGAGGTCTGTGTGCTCAAGCCCAAAGCGCATATCAGGTTTGTCGTTGCCAAAGCGCCGCATGGACTCTGCAAAGGTCATATGCGGAAAACTTTTAGTCGGAAATCTCTCCAACAAGTCGACCCCCAAGATCTCTTTCCAGATCTTAAAAATCAGCCCTTCCATCACCGCGAAGATCTGCTTTTGTGACACAAACGACATCTCAACGTCAATTTGCGTGAACTCTTGCCCGGCGCGATGCAATTGGGATGGCCGGGCTGGATCCGGAAACCACCGGCGCGGTTCTGCAACAGCACGCCGGTCTTGTTCGATACG
>JANNCG010000710.1:0-4050 GCA_031386385.1 Myxococcales bacterium | reverse complement strand
GACCATCACGATGCCAAACGACACCAGCAACAGTGTGATCGCCAGCAGCGGAACATCCATCGGCCCCAACGCACGTGCGGCGATAGAGACCTTTGATGTCTTTAACAGATCCGCCATCGCTGTGAGCGATGGGAGGGCAGGGGACGAAATACTAACGCGACGGTTCGAAGCGCTCATTGCTTCGCCGATACATCAATCCCTAAACTAAGTCCTCTTCTTGACGATCTGTTCCCACCAGGGCGCGCACGGCGGCACTGAACACTCGTCCGCGCTCTTCGTAGTTTTCGAACATATCCAGCGAACTACACGCAGGCGCGAGCAAAACGACGTCTCCTCGCCGAGCACACGCCCGAGCCAAGCGCACCGCGTCGAACATATCTTCAGCGACCCGAGTCGGGACGGCGTCCCGAAGCTGCCCTTGAATGAGTTCTGTCGCCTCACCGATCAGAATCACCGCGCGGCCGATGCTCTGGAGCAACGGACGAAGAGGCGCGTACGTCCCGCCCTTGTCACGACCGCCCGCAATAAGCACCACACGTCGGCCTTGCTCAATGCCCTCGAGGGCCTTTGCTGTCGCCGCGACGTTGGTTGCTTTTGAGTCGTTGAAGTATGAGATTTGCTCTTCTTCTGCGACAAATTGCATCCGATGCGGGAGGCCCTCGAAAGCAGCCAATGTGAGCTGTATGGCCGACTCGCCGGCTCCCATCAAGCGTGCTGCGAGTACTGCGGCCATGGCGTTTTCGATGTTGTGTGCGCCACGAATTCGGAGAGCGTCAATGCTGTACTTGCCGCCCCAGCGGTCCACAATAAACTGATCTTCACGGTGCACGTCGCCATCTTTGCCCCCGTACGTCTGAACCCGCGCGGCGCCGGCTCGTGCCATCGCTAGCATCATGTTGTCAAACTTCGGAACGACCGCGAAATCCCTCGCCGTTTGCTGCAAAAAGATACGCTGTTTGGCACTCGCATACGAAGCCATTGAGCCGTAGCGATCCAGGTGATCCGGGGTGACGTTGAGCAGGACGGCGACGTGTGGCCTCAGTGTCAGCGTCCGCTCAAGTTGATAAGACGAGAGCTCTAGCACCAACGCGCTGCCTTCGAGCGCAAACTCTGTGTCGACCGCTTCACACAACGGAGTCCCAAGGTTGCCGCCACAAAAAGTCGGAGCCCCAGCGGTTTTAAGAATGGCGCCAATGAGCGAGGTCACGGTGCTCTTTCCGTTTGTCCCGGTGATGGCGACGTACTCACCGCGAATGAACCACGTGGCGAACTCAATCTCGCTTACGACCTGTACACCAGCGGCAATGGCCTGCTCAAACACAGGCAGCTTGGCCACGCCCGGCGACATCACGATCACGTCTGCTTCGAGCAAAGTTTGTGCGCGGTGACCACCAAGCTCAGGCCGAATCCCGTCCTTCGCGAGCTCTAACACGCTGTCATCGCCAAGCTCGACCGCGTCGCGCTTGTCTTGGACCACCACCTCAAGCGCGCCCTTGCGCATGGCTAACCGTGCGGCCGCAGAGCCCGAACGACCAAAGCCCACCACGACAACTTTTTTGCCTTCTACCGATCGATTCATCAACGCTTGGGCAGGAGACTAACACCGATTGCCGAAGGAATTCAGCGCGATATTTTCTCTATTTTTCAGCGTTTTTTAAGCTCGGGCCAAATCAATGAACCCACGCTCGACGTCCACCGAGAGAAGCCGAACCTTGACGCGATCGCCGACGTCCATTCCACGGTTACCTTGCACTACACGACCGTCGACAGCGGGGTGATTGAGGCGAACCCAGGTTCCCTTGTCGTTGGCGCCGACGACGACAGCGCGAAAAATGTCGTTGATCCGATCGGCGATCAAGAGCGCAGCGGCGGACTTCTGCACTTTGCGCGTGATCTTTTTCGCTGACTGTTCGCGCTCAGAGCAGTGTGCTGCCAACGCTGTGAGCGTCTCAAAATCGTACGGTGACTTTTGCCCCCGACACATCGCGACCAGCAATCGCTGCACGATCACGTCGGGGTACCGTCGGTTGGGTGCCGTCGAGTGCGCGTAGTCTGGAAGGGCCAGTCCAAAGTGTTCAAAAGCCGGTCCGTTGGGCGCCTTTGCCATGTATTCGCCACGTCCGACGAGCTTCACGACTGAGAGCGAAATCTCACTAAAATCACTCGCATAGTGCTCGCGCGCGTGGTTCAAAAAGGCGGCCAGTGACGCGGGCTTCGGAACGATCGAGAGCTTGAAATCATACTGCGCTGCGAGATCGATCAAGCGGTCCCAGCGTTCGGGCGTTTTGACCGTGCGTCGAAGCGAACAGTACCCCTTCGCATCAAGTGAGCGCGCGACGGCCTCATTGACGGCGATCATGAGAGACTCGACCAGCTGATTGGCGCGATTTTGCTGGCGGATGACGATATCTATGATCTTGCCATTCTCGTCCTTCACGGGTTGAGGCTCTGCGCTATCGAGACCCAACGCGCCTAAGCGAAATCGTCGTGCGCGAAGCCACTGTGCGACCTCGTCTTGCATCCGAACCTGCTCTTCGAAGGCGGGCGCATTTTTCAGCCCCTCAGGGATGGGCCCTTCGCCCTCAAGCCACGCGCCTACGGACGGATACGCCAGCTTGATCCAATTGCGGACGAACGCAGAGTAGTGCTCAACCCGATGCACTTCGCCATCTGGCGCAATGTCCAGCTCGGTGACCATCGCCAACCGGCTCTCACCCGGGAGCAAGCTCGTGGATGCTTCGCTTAGCGAGCGATCAAGCATAGGAAACACGTTGCCGGGCGTATACACACTGGTCCCGTTTTGCCGCGCCGCGAGGTCAAGCGCCGAGCCTTCACGAACAAATGCGTCCACGTCGGCGATGGCGACCCGCAGGCGGATCTGCCCGTTTTCAAGGCGCTCGCTTGCTTCGAGTTGATCGAGATCACGGCTCTCGTTGTTGTCGATTGAGGTCCACGGAAGATCTGTTAAATCCCTAGCAGATCGCTCGCGTACAAGGTCTTCCGGAGCGGGCATATGGTCGAGCTCATGCCGGGCGTTTTCGGGTGTCTCAATGAGAAAATCCCGATCATGCATGGCGCGCCTCGCGATGTTGCGGAGGTCTATGCGGTCGTCGATTCCATTGCCGTCGCGGTCAATCATGGGGTGCCTCTGATTTCTGTCCGAAAATGGACCGATGCCTGAGACTATACTCAAGACAACATGATCGCACGGAGAACAGGCAAGCACGGGCTCGTACTCGCCATTATGCTGGCCATCCCGTTGATTGCTTCGATCGAGGATCAGCGCCTTCGGCTGCCCCCGGCCGCAACGGTCGATGACAACTCAAGCTGCGCGGACCCCGTGGTGGGCGTCTGGCTTGGGCAGCAATATAATCCACGAAGTATATCGTGGCAGAAGTACCGGCTTCACATCCGTCGAGTCACGCCCGGTTCGGCGGCGCTTGTGGGTGAAGTGCGTGTGCTCTATTGGACAGGGCCCCAATCAGTGGTGACGCCACCGGCAAACTGCGGGGGCGTGGGTTTGTCAGCAGAAATACTACAAAATGCGACAGGGACCGTGGTGAATAACTTCTTGTCCTTCGGCGGCAATGATTGGCGTGCGGGGCAGGTCTTTTGCGGCTCGCGCGAGGCGGTAGCGTACAACCCCGATCACTTTCAGGGGCTGATCAATGTGGGGCTGCAAGAGTTTCAGTCGGTGAACAACGATGGCGGGACGGCGGTCAACGAGCCGGTCGTGTTTCGACGCATTGCGTGCGCGCAGCAGGCTCCACAGCCAAACGTGACCGTGGTGCTCCCGACTACTCAGCCATTTCGGACACACGGGCAACGGCGGCGGGGTTTGTTTAATTGCACGCGCCAAGAGTACTAGCCAAACACGGCAAAAGTGATCTCTGACTCGTTGGTACCCCCGCTCTTCGCTCTTCTCAAAGTCCCCTTTTCCTTGCTGCGAAGGAAAAGGGGATTTAGGGGATAAGGTCAATTGCGCGGGGTCGCGTTAGCGACGACGGAGCGACCGCCGTGAAACGAGTGTAACGAACTCACGCACTCGTT
>JANNCG010001199.1:0-3189 GCA_031386385.1 Myxococcales bacterium | reverse complement strand
GGGCAGTGGTCACTGCGGTGGCCACGCGATGTTGATCACTGGCTATGACGACGCTATGGGTGCCTACCGTGTTCTAAATTCGTGGGGAAACGACTGGGGCGATGGTGGTTACCTCTGGTGGGCGTATGCGAGTCTCGAAGCAGGCACCAACCTTGATGCATACCAAGTCATTCCGTTGATTGGCGAGCCGACGCCTTTGCCTGCAACGCCTCCCATGATTGTCATGACCCAACCCATGGGAACACAACCAGTGCTGCGCTTAGTCACGCGCCAACTGCAAGGTGGCCCGCAGATGCGTTGGACTCTCTTTGTTCGCGTGCAGTTTAACGACCCTGTCAATGTCACCACTCTAACCGCCACCGTCGCAGGCAACGGACAAGCTTTCAATAGTTCGTCAACGTTGTCCTACGGCGACCTTGGGTTTCTTCTGGCCGGTGCCGAGATGCCGGCAGCGGGCTCTATGGCGGAGCTCGAAATTGCCGGAAAAGACCGCGCAGGGCGCGACTTCATGCAAACGCTAAACGTCATGATCCCCGCGCCATCCATGAACTAGATACCGCCTAACACTGAGTTGCGCGACTCAGCCGATCCCGTGCAGCATCGCAATCTTCACCCTCTAGAAGCGTTTGCACCAAGATCACAGTGAACTTGAGCGCATCGAACGTGTTGAGGTTCGCCTCATGGTTTGACCCCTGGGATGGTCCCACGCTACTCTCTTGGCGTGCAAATTAACCGACGAAACCTGATCATCTCGCTTGCCGCCGGGACCTTGGCGTCCCGGTCGTCTCTCGCGCAACGCGCGGGAAGGACCGTCGTTGTTGTCGGGGCAGGAGCCTCAGGACTCGCCGCAGCTCGAAGGCTCCAAGACCGCGGCGCGAGAGTGACAGTCCTTGAGGCCCGCGACCGCCTCGGAGGGCGGATCTGGACGGATCGCAGCCTTGGGACGCCTCTCGATATGGGCGCGGCGTGGATTGAAGGTGACCGTGGCCCTGCGATGGCCGAAGCGCGCAGATATCATCTCGATACCTCTGTAAGCGACTGGGACGACCTCACGCTGTACGACGGATCAGGGAGAGTTGTGTCCGATGCGCGCGTTGCTCGGGCCGAGCAGCAGTGGAGCGGTGTTGAGCGTGCGATCGCTCGGCGCGCATCCTCGGTGGACGCGGACGAGCCAGTGGGAGTGGCCATCAACGCCGCCATCGCGCGGCTTGCACCGGGGGATCGCGCGATGGTCTCTCACCTGAGTGTGACTGAGATTGAAGAGGACTTGGGCGAGAGCCCGAATACTCTGTCTCTCGCCGCATACGACGAAGAAGAAGAATTTGCCGGCGCGGACCGGATTTTGCCTGGTGGATATGTCGGGATCATCGATGGGATGGCCCGTGGACTGGACGTTCGGCTGGGGGTCAGGGTGCGTCGGATCACGCGCACCGCAGCTGGCGTGACGATCGAGACCGATGGCCCAAGCTTCAGCGCAGAGCGCGCCGTCATAACGCTTCCACTCGCAGTACTTCGCGCTGGAAACGTGGTGTTTGATCCGCCACTTCCACAGTCGCACCAACGGCTCATCGATCGACTGGGCGTTGGGCTGCTCGACAAGATCGCGCTGCGATTTGACCGACCCTTTTGGCCGCGCAGCAAGCACTTTTTTGGCTGGGTTCCGCCGGGCGGCGAGGGGGTTCGTACATGGTTGAATGCGTGGAGATGGTCTGATGCTCCAGTGCTTGTCGGCTTGCTTGGGGCAGACGCAGCGCGAGGGTTTGAGCGGCGCACGGATGCAGAGGCGATTTCGTTTGCGATGACCTCGTTGCGCACGATCTTTGGCTCAGCGATCGCGGATCCTTCAAGACACATCGTCACGCGGTGGAGCGCTGATGCTCTGGCCTTGGGTTCATACTCTTGCGTCCCCGTTGGCGGCACACACACGATGCGCGAGCGGCTCGCGGACCCGATCGATGGCGTGATTCACATCGCGGGTGAAGCGACGCATTCAGAGTACCCTGCGACCGTCCATGGCGCGTTGTTATCGGGCTGGCGCGCGGCCGATAGGATTCTTCGCGGACGTTAGTGGCCCCGCTTGAGGTTGCATTTTATTAAACAATTTGCAGGTATTTGTACGCAGCGAGCGTGACATCCCGTGTGATCACTGTGCTCACTCAGCGCTCGCCGCACGCTTCAATCGATCGCGCGCAGCGTCCCAGGCTTCACCATGAGGGAGCTCCTCGACAAGCACTGTTGCGCACTTGAGCTCGTCCAGTTTGTGCAGCGTCGCAAAGAGAGCCGCACCGAACGCTTTGGGCTCACTCGACAGCTCACACAGCACATCAAGCGCTGACAATACTGGCGATTTGCCTACGGTGATCACCCCTGTGGTCCCGGTTGTCTTCTCCAAAACCATCGCGAGCGCGTCACGCGCGACAATATGGAGCTTAGCCGTTGGAGCGTAGTGCTTGCGTTCCATCCCGGGTGAGGCGCGAGAGATTCCACGCTCGATCCAGCGATGGACAAAGGGTTGGACGCCCTCGATCACTTCTCGGAGCATCCGCGATGTAAGTTGTCCTGGCCGCAAAATCACTGGTGGATCAACGGTGAGATCAAGCACAGTGGACTCGAGCCCAACTTCGCATGGTCCTCCGTCAATCACCATATCAATCCGTCCGTCGAGCCCATGCAGCACGTGCGCTGCGGTGGTGGGTGACAGCTCGTTGGATCGATTCGCGCTCGGGGCTGCGATGGGTCGATTCACTGCCCTCAACAACATTTGCGCCACGCGATGCGACGGAACCCGTACCGCCATCGATGCGCCTCCGGCACAAACCACGTGCGCAATGCTTGGCGCTTTAGGGAGCACGAGCGTTAACGGACCTGGCCAAAAGTGATCCGCGAGCCGTTGCGCGCGCATGGTCCACCCGTCACCTACAAGCGCTCGCACTGACTCTACGTGCGGAAGGTGTGTGATCAAGGGGTTATGCGACGGGCGCCCTTTTGCAACGTAGATTTTCTCCGCAGCGCTTTGGTCGTCGGCAAGTGCGCCTAAGCCGTACACCGTCTCCGTCGGAAACGCGACCAACCCACCCGCCCGAAGCACGTCTGCTGCGTGGGACAGCTGCTCTTCGCTGACAAATTGGGGGTCAACTTTCAGATACTCGGTGTTCATAGATTTTGTTGAATAGCGTAGATTCTGTCGAT
>JANNCG010000694.1:0-2965 GCA_031386385.1 Myxococcales bacterium | reverse complement strand
GCGCTCGTGACCAAAGTAGCGCAACAACCACCACAGCCTCGCTGCGATGGAGCCGCTGACGTCGTCGTACACAACCACCCGCTGCCCAACGTTGAGACCCACAGTCCGCATCGCGAGCTCAAACTGCGCTTGCGTCGCGATGGGGTGTCTTCCTGGACCGCTGGAGGCAGTCACCGCCTCAAGTGCGACAAAGAGCGCGCCCGGGATGTGCCCCTTAGCGTACTGCTCGAGTCCTACCTTTCCGCTTAAATACCAGCGAAAATCGAAGACGATGAGCGAAGGATCGTTCGCGGTTTGCAATTGCTCTCGCAACCAGTCTGCGCGCACGATGGGTCCAAATGATTTGCTTGTCATTGCCGTTGGGGGCAGAGATTGGACCATTCACGGAGAATACGCGACAGAACTTTTCGCCCAAGTGCGCGGTCAAACACCCTGCAAAATTGCAAGCTGAGCGACGAAAGTGAACCCGCAGGTGCTAAAAAAAATCGGCCACTGTTCGGCGCGCTCGGCATTGCGTTGGGTTGGGCAATGGGGCAAAAGAGCGGCCGGTTCATCGCTATGGCAAAAAGCAAAGTTGCAGTTGTAAAAGTCAAACCAGAGACTATCCTCAAAGACATTGAGCGCGTGTGTGAGCTCGGCGGGATGCGGGATGCGCTCGCTCAGGGCGCCACGACGATCTTGAAGGACAACATCTCTTGGCACTATCCGTTTCCTGGGGCAAATACCACGCCCTGGCAGATGGAAGGCACGGTCCTCGCGCTGCACAACGCGGGCTACAAAGACGTGGTCTGTGTGCAAAACAAGACCGTGGTTACCAACGCCTTCAAGGGCGAAGACCTCAACCACTACCTGCCGTTGTTTAAGAAGTACGACATCCCGGTGAAGTACAACTTTCGCGAAGAGGATATCCGCTGGATTGAGTACCGACCCAAAGCCCGCATGCACGTCTTGAACAAGATTTTTCCTGAGGGAATCCAAATCCCCGCCTACTTTGAAGGCAAAAACGTGGTGCACCTCCCCACGATGAAGTGCCACATCTACACCACCACCACCGGCGCGATGAAAAACGCCTTCGGTGGTCTGCTCAACACGCGAAGGCACTACACGCACTCGTGGATTCACCGCACGTTGGTGGACCTTCTGGCGATCCAGAAAGAGATTCACTCGGGGATTTTCGCTGTTATGGACGGGACCACGGCGGGCAATGGACCGGGACCTCGCACCATGATCCCAGTGATCAAAAACTATATGCTCGCGTCCGAAGACCAAGTGGCGATCGACGCGGTGTCGGCCAAAATGATGGGCTTTGATCCCCTGTCGCTTGAGTACATCAAAGTGGCACACGACGATGGCTTAGGAGTTGGCGATCCACGCGACATTGAGATCGTGGGCGATGATATCTCCAATGAGTCCTGGGGATTTTCAGTGGGGGACAATGGTGCCTCCATGGTGGGCGATTTGATGTGGTTTGGTCCGCTCAAACGCTTTCAAAAGCTGTTTTTTCACACGCCGTTGGTGAACCTGTTCATCATGGGTAGCGAGGCCTATCACGACTATTATCGCTGGCCGATGAAGGACAAGTACACGTTTGAGAAGTGGCAGCGCGACACCGACTGGGGTCACATGTTTGCGCGCTACGCACGAGATGGATCCATCGCTTGAAGAGACCCTCGTCGGTCATCGTTGCGCTGCTGGGCGTTCAACTGGCGTTTGCTAGCTGGTCCATCGTAGGCAAGGTGACCGTGGGCGTGGTCGATCCGTTGGTGTTGACGTTTTTTCGACATCTCGGCGGAGCACTGTTTTTTGGCGCGATCGCGCTGGCTCAAAAGCGACCGTTGTTGCCTCCAAAAGTAGACGCACGCGAGGTGGTCTTTCTTTCGCTTACCGGTCTGGTGATCAACCAGTGGCTGTTCACGCTGGGGCTCAAGCGGAGCAGCGCCATTGAGACATCTCTTTTGATCGCGATGATCCCGGTGACCTCGGCGGCGTACGCGATTTTGTCTAAACGCGAACAGGCACGAAAGACGTTTTGGCTCGGGCTGTTGTGCGCGTTGAGCGGTGCGATCTTGGTGGCAAAACCGGCGAGACTGCTACGCGGTGAGGCGCACTTGTTTGGTGATTCGCTGGTGCTCATCAACAGCATTTCGTATGCGATTTATCTGGTCAGATCACGACCCATCTTTGTGAAGTACGGCGCATACGCGGTGCTGGGATGGATCTTTTTGATCGCCCTGATGTGCAGCACGCCAGTGGCGATGTATGGGTTGGTCACTGAGCTTCCGAGTTATGCTGGACGCACGTGGATGGCCATTGGGTACGTGGTGTTGATGCCCACGATTTTTGCCTATGGAGCCAACGCGTACGCCCTCTCGCGTGCGTCCAGCGCACTGGTGGCAACCTTTGTGTACTTGCAGCCCGCGCTCGCCCTCACGATGGCTGTCACGTTTGGAAACCCCCTCGCCGACTGGCTCGGTGTGGCGCGACCCAACGAGACGCTTGATGTGTTTACGCTGCTCGGGATGGCTGCGATTTTTCTCGGGGTTTGGTTTGCTACGCGAACTCCTAAGCCCGCTTAGAGAGCGTTGAGACCGAGCCTACCGCCGCACCGACACGCTCGTGGAGGGTGTCCCGGTGTAGCCAGAAAAAACCGGCGTCGAGCCAACGGAGCCCCCGGCGGCTCCGGAGCTTGTTGGTGTGCTGTGAACGGGGATCACAAACTGCGAGCCCACCGTTGTGTTGGATGGGACGGCGACAGTGATGCTTGATTCTACGGGAACGGCCGTAGTGGACGAGCTCATCCGATACCGCGGTGAGTAGCGCGCAACGATGGGCGTGCGAGCGCGCTCTTGGTCAGACCACATCGTGGACGCAAAAGAAGGCTGTCGTGCGGAAGGGCCGTCTGAGCGCGACGAATTTGGCTGAGAATTTGCAGCGTTTGTGTGGCTTGGCGTGCTCGCGATGGTCG
>JANNCG010001196.1:0-2960 GCA_031386385.1 Myxococcales bacterium | reverse complement strand
CGCCGATCAATCTCGCTCAAACCGGATTCGATCTCGCGTTGACAGCCGATCAATCTCGCTCGCCTACCCATTGCCCACATTTGCGCACTTGCCGAACCACAGAACAACCCGTACTCACTCTCCCCGCTCCCGTGCTCCCTTCATCGCCCACCATTCTGGACTCGTTCGACACACTCTACACGCGCCCCGTGATCGCGCTTGCACCTATGGAAGACGTCAGTGACGCGGTCTTTCGCAAGATGTGTCGCTCGGTCGGCGCGACCCTTTGCTTCACCGAGTTCGTCAACTGCGAGGGGCTGCTTCGGGGCTCACACATCGCGATCAAAAAGCTCTCACTCGCCCCGGATGATCAGCCCACCGCCGTGCAGATCTATGGCTCGACTCCCTCGCGATTAGCCGAAGCCGCGCAGGTGGCAGAGGCCGCGGGGTCGGCGTTTATTGATATCAACTGTGGGTGTTGGGTTCCGAAGGTGGCGGGGCAAGGCGCGGGGGCGGCGTGGCTGCGTGATCCAGCAGCGATGGTCGCGATGGCCGAGATGGTTGTCAAAGCGGTGAAGGTTCCTGTGACGGTGAAGACCCGGATTGGGCTTGGGCCCGAGTCGCACATGCCGGTGATTGAGCTCGCGCAGCGGTTAGAATCGGTGGGAGTGCGCGCGATGACGATTCACTGCCGGACCGCGCAGATGGGACACTCGGGCAAGGCTGACTGGGAGTGGGCTCGTCGCGCGCAAGAGGTCGTGAAGATTCCGGTCATCGTGAATGGCGATGTGTGTTCTGCAGAGGACGCGCAGCGGGCGATGGACCAAACACACTGCGCGGGCGTGATGATTGGTCGCCGCGCGATTGACTATCCGTGGGTGTTTCGCGAGGTTCGCGCGTGGTTGGTGAATCGCGTTCGGCTGGCACCGCCAACGATTGAAGAGCGGTTTGCCTTTTCGTGGGAGCACTTAAATCTCGCGTTTGCAGACCAGGGCGAGCGCGGCGCGATGCATGTCGCTCGTCGGCACGTGGGCGGCTACCTCACTGGGATGGTAGGGGTCACGGTGCTGCGCAAAGAGCTGAATCAGGCTCGTACGTTTGAAGAAGCGTGTGGGCTGCTCAAGCAAGCCGAGAGCAGAGTGTAGAGCAGACTCGAGCGGGTGATGGTGGCTGCGGCGCTCAAAGGTTATAAAGCCGTCGGGTTGGAAGGACTACACCGGCGCTGGTCTAAGGGGAGAAAGTCGCGTCGCAATAACCAATAACCTCTGCAAGATTGCCCGCAAAGCCGTTGTCTTCATAGTGAAAGTACCAGCGCCCTCGCGACGGCGAGACGGTCAAGGTGCACATATCACCCACACCGGGCAGAGGAAAGTTCGCAATCTCAACCGCCATCGCGTTGCCAACAGTTTGCCGGACGATCTGTGTTTGATTGCGAGCGAACACGACGGAGGTCTGGCCGTTGTTCAACTCCGCAACGCCGTAAATCAGGTAGCTTTCGCAGGCGGTAGCATTTTCAACGGTGAGCGGACCAAGATCGGTCACTCTTCCCGTTGCAATATCGATCTGAACAGCCCGTCGGGAAGCCACCAGCACGACGCGACCGTGACCTGAAAAAACGCCGTTGGGTCCTCGGTCTGCGACGAGCTCGACCACTTCCGACAACGCAGTGACTGGGCCCGTTGGAAGATCCATCGCATCCAACGCTTGGATCCCGTCGATGCGTGCGGAGAGCCCCAGGCTGCCCAAGATGTTTCCACCACTCGTGAGAGTGTACGCCGTCTCGGTCGTTAAATCCGTAAAGAGGCCGTCCATCACCCGCCCAAGGCGGCCACCTGCACTCAAATCGTTTAACCCAAATCTTGCCGCAGAACTGTCGCCCGAGAGCAAGACGTGTGTCTGGGTCAACGCGATCCCGCCACGATCGTCGCCCGCCGTTGGGTCTGCATTCATGATCCGGCAGTTCGCGCCCGTAAGCGATGCGATTTGAAACCCCGCACCCATCATCCCCATGACACATACGCCCGCAACACAGCCTTGACCCATGGGACAACGATTGCCACAGGCGCCACAGTGGATCGAGGATGTGTTGGTGTTGGCTTCGCAGCCGTTCGCAAGGTTGGCGTCGCAGTTGCCAAACCCACGATTGCATGCGCCGACACCACAGACGCCTGCTGTGCACGACGCAGAGGCGTTGGGAGGCGAGGGACACACGTTGTCGCAGCCGCCACAGTTTGCTCCGTCAGAGTTTGTGTTGAGCTCGCAACCATTGCCTGCTTGTCGGTCACAGTTGCCATAGCCCCGATTGCACGGGCCGAGAGAGCAGCGCCCTCCGCCGCACGCCGCAGTGGCGTTTGCAGAGGTGCACACCGTCCCGCAGCCGCCGCAGTTCGATGGATCGGACTGAGTATTGACACACGTTGAGACGCCCGCAACCACGCACAGTTCCGTCGGCATGGTGCAGTTGATTTGGCAGGTGCCATCCACGCAGCTGCGTCCCATTGGACAGGCCCGATCACAAGCGCCACAATGCATCGAGTCGGTACGGGTGTTGATGCATTGCGCGCCACACATCATGTTGCCCGGTCCGCACGCGCACATCCCGTTTTGACACGAGCGTCCCGCGCCGCACGTGTTGCCACAGCCGCCGCAGTTCGTGTTGTCCGACAGTATGCTAACGCAGCCCGCGCCGCAATTGGCACATCCCGCACCACAACTCGAGCCATCGACAGAGCAGCCTCCGTCCGATCCAGTCGCGATCGGGTTGTCGATGTTTGTGGTTGGCACGTCCATTGTGGCGCTCACGTCCATCGCAGCATCCATCGCGCCTCCGTCGGGTGTAGTCGCATCACCGCAGGCGAGGAGGAGTGACGTGAACATTAGCATCTGAGGTAATTTCATGACAAATATCTCGGCGGACGCATGCGAAGTACGAGCCCAGAGTGGCTTCGATCCCATCGGGATCGCTGCCCTCGCAAGGTTAA
>JANNCG010000688.1:0-7094 GCA_031386385.1 Myxococcales bacterium | reverse complement strand
AGACCATCGCGTCACGGGTCTCAGGCAGAATCCGATGCACAAACTCGACATACGGAGCGTGCTGATCGGGATCAAATCGATCGCTCATGGGGTGCGTAAAGATCACCGTCCCGCCCTTTTTAATAATCGGAACTCCGCGATACAAATTGTGCAAATACCCCTGCACCATGACCTGGACTAACAACGGATTGAGGTACGCGTTAATGTTATACGGAGAAATAAACGGGACGCCCGCCACCACAATATCCGCCTGCCCCGTCACCGGAACCGCGTATTGCTCGTAACACTTTTTCAGCGTGTGCGGGTGCACCTCTTCGGTCTTACCAGCCCACACGCCCGTCATCTCGTACGGCGCCGGAAACCGCTGAAAGATCTCTTGTCGCATGTTGTCCGGCGCACGATTGAGCGCGTACATCATGGCATCAAGCGCCGTTCGATCGGCAAACGTGTAGTCCTCTTCTTTCTTCATCAGAAAGTCTACCGGTTTGTCGAACATGCGATTGTTGATCGTGGTCTCAATGGTAAAAACATTGAGCGCCTTGTCAGTGACTTTGCCCATGCGCTCGACCACCGTGTTGAGCTCGCTCTTGGTGGGATCCATGTACGACTGACACTTGCGCATCACGCTGGGGTTGTGGTGCGGCCTGAGACTCTCGTAGCCACAGAGCCCGACGGTCACGCTCTTGTGCCCTCCGTCCATGGGGACAAGATTTAAGTTCACGTAGATGAGCAGGTCTGACTCAACGGCCTTGCGATTGAGCACGACCTTCTCGCCAAACTCAGTCTCGCCCACATACTTCATCCCGTTGATGTCTTCAGCGTCGTGGTTGTAGAGCTTCTTCGGCCAATACGCGTTGAAGATCTTGTCTCCGAGCATGTTGCGCACTTCCCAGTCACGCATCCGTCGGTGAAAGCTCGTTGCGATAATAATCTCAACATTATCGACACCGTGATCGGCCAACATCGGCAGGACGATCTCTAAAACACGCTGACGCACATCGGGGCGCTTCATGGGCGGAAGACACACCGAGATGTCATCCACCGCGATCACAACCTTCATCCCTGGACGCAGCTGTGCATAGAGCGGAGCGCATCCGTAGGGATGGTTGATCGCGTACCGAATAGCCGCGTTGGGGTCTTTGAGGCCCGCAAGCGGCGGCTTGGGATAGATCACTCTGGTGCCCGCAGGCAGATCGACCTTCACCAGCTTGTCGCCAGCAAAGAGGGTGCGAGGAGGGGATTTGCGATCCAACGTTATAACGCAGGGATGATTCACTTGGGCCTTAGGTCCGATTGATGTGAGAGCTAAATATCAGGTCAATTGCAGCACGGGCCACTGATTGGCGCGGGCTAGTCGTCCGAGAGCAGCGTCGGGATGTACCACCGTTGGATGTCCCACCACAGACAACATCGGGACGTCCGAGAGGCTGTCTGAGTACGCAAAACAATCATCGAGTGAGTAGCCATTTGCCCGGGCGTGATCGCGCAGGATCTTGGCTTTCGCAGGACCCGCGACCACCGGAGGCAGAAGCTTGCCCGTGGTGTGGACGCCGCGATACTCAAGTCGGTTGGCGATCACTTCGTCCGCACCGAGGTGTTGTGCGAGACGCGTGACCAAAAAATCAAGCGACCCCGAGACAAACACGGTCTTGTGTCCTCGGTCGCGACAGGCGTGCACGAGCTCTTTGGCACCCGGAAAAATCCCAGGCTCAATCACTTTTTCAAACACCTCGTCCGCGAGACAGAGCAGTCGGTCTTCGGTCATCCCCTCATAGAGAGCGTAGAGCTGCTCGTTGAACGCGCGTCGATCGCGCCACTCGCTCAGCGCGATCTTGGGAGCGAAAAAAGCAGCGCGCGCGATCTTTGAGAGTGACCGCCCAGGCCCACCCTGGTTGAGCATGTACCAGATGGTGGGGTGGATGAGATTGGTGCGGATGAGGGTTCCATCCACGTCGAAGTAGCTTGCGGCGGTCATAGGGGTAGTCAACATCGGGACAGTAGGTCAAATCGCATCAAGAACAAATGACGAGTTAAATTTGTGAAATCCCGCATTTAACCGGCAGATTGAGAGTGGACTGACGTGTCAGTTCAATACCTCTGACCCGGTGGTACGTTCAACGAGAATCCCATGCCGCACTGCGTGATTTGGCCGACTAAATTGCCCTTGCCAAACCGATAGCAACCGTGGGTCTACAGTGTCACCGACACTTCGCACTGCAGCGATCGACAAAACACTGAAGCAATCGATCCCACAAAACACGGCATTGCGCTGTGCGCAGACAGCCATCAACACAGCCACAAGTCAACGCACTGCGATCTGGACACCGCGCCAAACATGCGAACTCGCTGTCACAGCTCATCGGAATGCTGTCCCGATCCACCATCGTTCGGCACTCAGTCTCGCACGAAATACACAGCGAAGAATCACGTGTACCCCAGTTGGTGCGAACCTCACACGGCGTCGGCGCCGGACCACACGACGCCGTGGCCGCGAACACGCTCGCGAACAAAACAGACTGCAAACTTGTTTGAATCAAACGCGCCAATGAATCAAATATCAACTCCCGCATTCGCAGCGATTTGTCAATTGCAACAGAACCCATGATAGGTTCTCGCGAATTCTCCGTATAACCCCATTGAGCACATGAAGCCCACGAACCCGACCCCCGCGACAACCAACGCGCAGCCCATCCGATTTTCGACGGCGATTCTTTTCGGCAGCTCAATGCTCGCCGCTGCCGTGATCGCACAGACCGCGCAACTGCCCTCTGGCTGGGCGCAGTCAGCGGGCCGCAATACCCGAGGTGACGCGGGAGCAGCTTCACCGGATGCAGCCGCGCGCCCGACGGGACCGGCAACCGCGCTTCGCATGCACTTCACGCAGGGGCAACGTGTGCGATACAATGTACGAACGACCAATCAAATGTCAGGTATTTCGAGCACCATCACCCAGACGATGGAGCTTGAGACCCCCACTGTGCAGCCCGACGGAAGCGCTGATCAACGGCTCCGAATCACGCGTGTGGATGTCCAGGCTCCGGGACTGCCGACAAACGTGAGGCAGCAGATGTCGCAGGCGCTCACAGGCGTGACGTTTCAGTATCGAATTGACGCTCGTGGACACATCGTCTCGCGCCAACCGGTGCAGGGACTCACTGGACCGATGGCGCAAATGGGTGACCAGATCGCACAGTCCGTTGAGCAACTTACCCCGCAGCTTCCCGAGGCGGCTGTTGCCGTGGGCCACACCTGGGATGACAGCAAAACAACCCGTATTTCGATGGGGACATCCAACCTCTCGCTGCGAATTGATCTGCACTATACCCTCCGTGAGCTGCGTCGCGAGGCGCAGGGCCAAGTGGCGGTGCTTAGCGTAGCGCTCACCATGACCATCCCTCAAGGCAGCTCCGCCGCACAAAACGTAACCGTGACCGGCAACGGCACAGGCACCGGTGAGATCACCCTCCGCTTGGACCGAGGCGTTGTGCAGCGCTCAACGAGCACCGCTTCGATGCAAATGCAGATCAGCGCCCGTGGGCAGCGCCCGCAGTCGGTCCGCACTGAGACCTCTTCTGAAATGACCGCGGCGAACTAACTGAGTTAATCCACGCTTTGTATTCTGCAGCTCTCTTACTTTTGCTTCGAGCATACATCGCACGCGAGCTCGCACCGACGCATTTTCCCCACTTCGATATGACCGACGTGGTGACGTTTTCGTTCGATGATCAGCGATTGCTTCACCGTACTCAGCACAACGCTGGGGCCGCGTGGGTGACGCCAACAGCCGTACCGGGCGAGCCTCTCCCGCTGTTCATTTATATGCACGGACTCAACCGTCAACGCATTCAGCATCGATGGCTGCATGGCAGCGTCTGGGACATGCGCACTATTGTGGGCCCGCTCGCGATGGCGGGTGCGATTGGGCCGATGGCCGTGGCGGTTCCGTCCACCACCAGCGACGATGCGTTTGCATCCGAGACGATTTATCGCACGCTCGATGTGACCGGATTTGTTGAAGCGACGGCGCAAGCGTTGAGCGCGCAGGGGTTCGTCATCGATCGCAATCGCGTGATTTTTACCGCACATAGCGCGAGCTCATGTGCGCCGCACAATGGACTTTTTGCCGGTCTGGGTGTCCAAGCTTCGCCCATTTTACTCAACATCGACGGCTGCATGAACCAGCAGTTTGGCAACATGCTGGGCGACGCCCCAGACTGGCAGCAGGTGATCGTCCTGTACCAAGACTACATGTGGCGCCGAGACTACCAGGGATTTCTCACCACGTGGAACCGCGCCGTCGCACGCCACCCCAACGCCGTCCGCACCATCGAGTACTACCGCATGGTGGGCGAAGACGTGCACAACCAGATCGTCCCCATATCCCTTCGCAAATGGCTGCCGCGACTCGTCCCTCCGCCAACCGCAGCTGAGCTCATCGCTAGTCCACAAACGGCGTCAACGGTGCCCGTCCCGCAACAGCGCCCGTCGACGGTGTTGCCGACGACGACACGCTCGCCTGCGGATCCACTAAACTACCATCCGATGGACGCTGGGGTTGCCCTTCGCCCGTGAGAGTGCCCGCGACGGGCGCACTCGACGAACTCGAACCAGCAGCGGCTCCCAACAAAGCCCGATCGCCTGAGACCACAGTCTCTTGATCGCAGCTCCAGTCAATGCCTGAAGCAACCCAGCGAGTCTCGATGGTGCTCTCACGTGTTTCAACTTCGTTAGCAAAATTCCACACAAATTTTGCATACACGTACGTGTGTCCGTCGCGTGTTCGGGGCTGCTCGACCTCCATGTCAACGATACGGATGCGGTCCATCCAACCAGCGTGGTGTCGGTTCCACTCGACCCGAAGCTGAGCTTGGACTGACCGCTCGGCGGTCTGAGTGCGACCCCAGCGCAGGTCGTCGTGATAGTTCGCTAGCGTGTCCTCAAGCCGGTGTGGGTTGAGCGATGAGAGCGTGGCACACCCCGTGAAAAGGGTGCTTGCTGCTACGAGAAGTCCGAGTGTGAAAACAGAGCGCGTCGCGAGGGTCATGTTCTTGTAAACCGAGAGCTCTCACACAAACCAAATTTAGGCCAATTAGTGGCAAACGGTTTTCAATCATTCCCAGAAAGTTGCCCTCCCACCGCGCAACAGTCTACGGGTTAGACCTAAGGGAGCAATCCGCAATCCAATGAATGAAATCAACAACTCCGAAAAATCCGAACGACGCAACGAGTCTCGGATCACCGTTGACCTCTGGGTCGAAGAGCGCACCGAAGACGCACTGTACTTTCAACGCGCGACCAATCTGTCTCCGGGTGGGCTCTTTCTCGAGCGCACCCTCGCGCACGCACCGGGGACCGTAGTTGAGATTGACCTGCGATTTCCCGGCGATAGTGCGCCCATTCGTGTCCAAGGCGAGGTGGTCCCAAGCGGCTCCCGCGACCTCGGAATGGCCCTTCGCTTTGTCCATCTGACCGACACTGCCCGTGGCCGTATCAACGACTATCTCAAGCACGCCCCGTTTCGCATCGACGCAAAAGCCTAAGCGCACTCAGTCGCCAAAGGTTTTGCTCGCTTGGGGTGTACCATCGAAGCTCCCATGCAAACGTCCATTGCCGTCCTCCGTTTGAGACGTGCCTCCACGTCCGCCATCCACTCGCTGGCATTACCCTTAGCGATCGCAACGATGACGGCACTCACAAGCTCCTGTCGTCACCCTCCTCCGAGGCCCACAAGCAACGCTGTCCCAAGAGGACCGCAGCTTACCTCGGGCGTGTTTCACTTTTCACCACGGCAAGAGGACTCACGGCAAGGTCCCGTCGGAGTGGGCAGCGCTCGTTGCGAGCTATACGTCTATCCCTGGGCAAATTCAGGCGAATGCCGAGTACAACTCAACCACTGTGGCCTCTCAGCGGGGAGCCAGACCGAGTTGCTGTGCCTCTCTCTAGCGGACGAACACACCGTGCGCTGCGGCCAGCAGTTCAACGCGTGCGGCCAGATGGTGCAGTGTGACTGCCCCGCCGGAGAAGCGCTCCCCGTTGAAGAAGCGCCCGGGACTGTGCACGTGAATCCGCAACAACGCGACGTGATCTTACGAAGCGAAAACGGGCTGTGCGAAGCGCGCTCTGGGCTTCCGTCTTGGGCTGCAAACGCACCGCCACCACCCCCGTGCTACTTCTCGATTCACGAGTGCGAACAACCCGGTGACGCCGGGTGTATCGACCGCAACGAGATGCTGTCGTGCACCGTGCGAGCAACCATTTGTAGCCGACCGGTGAAGTGTGAGTGCCCCAATGAGGGCACCATGCAGCGAACGATTGGGCACTGAAGCAAGGCCGGCCTGAGTCGCCCCAGACCGAAACACTGTTACGGTGCACCAGCGGGTTATTACGGCAGTTTGGTGCTGCGAATTTGCAGACGTGTTTGGACACACGTGATTTGAGCGGATGAGATTCGGGGGGTCAATTATTAAGATTTTTCGCCACGACTTTCGCAGGTATTGCATTGCCCGTCACGTCCGTTGCAAACGGTGCTCGCAGTGGTAGCGTCGGGATTAAGAGGCAGCTAATGGACGTCACTGACACACACACACAGGCAAATTCGACGCACGACGACCGCTACGACCGCACCACATAGCATTCATGGGAATCGCCGTTGCGACGTCCGGTGGATGCGGGCAGGATCCTCGACTGACGGGAATCTCAGTGCACCGAGGGTGGGATCCGACGCCAAACGCTGAGACTTGGTCACCTGCGGTGGCGGGTGAGATTTTGGTTCACCGCGACAATCCGCCGCTCCAAGGGTGGATGAAGCGCTTAGGCGGCACGCTCGTGCGTCGCACCGTCGAAGACGACTGGCCTAGAGAGAGCCTCACGGGTTTAAGACTCGGCGCGTTTGTGTGGGACCGTGTCAACGTTCGGGTCGAGTGGTCTGTGCAGCGAGGAGATAGGTTGTTGACCGACGAGCTTGGCGTGACACAACTTCCAGATTATGCGCTCGGGCGGTTCGATGTTTCGCAAGTTCGGTGGCGAACCAACGGGATGCAACTGCGACCTGGGGAGCCAAGGACGTTTTCGTTGAAACAACGCGTCTATGATCC
>JANNCG010001192.1:0-5580 GCA_031386385.1 Myxococcales bacterium | reverse complement strand
TACTCCCTCTAAAACGCGAGTGGGGGCCATTGCGATCCCAGCGATCGAGCCGTGAAAGACACTCGCTGTACCAGCCTCGCCTCGGGCAGCTGGATCTGCGCCGGTTGCGCCCACGACGAGATCTCCAAAGCCATCCCCATTCACGTCGCCTCCGCTCGCAACTGACACGCCGAAGTAGTCATTCGCCGCCCCGCCCTCTAAAACGCGGACCGGGACCATTGCGATCCCAGCGACCGAGCCGTGAAACACACTCGCCGTACCAGCTGAGTTTCGGCCGCCTGGACCTGCTCCGTATGCCCCCACGACGAGATCTCCAAAGCCGTCCCCATTCACGTCCCCTGCGCTCGCAACGGAGTAGCCGAAGGCATCATTTGCCGCTACTCCCTCTAAAACGCGAGTGGGGGCCATTGCGATCCCGGCGACCGAGCCGTGCAACACACTCACCGTACCTGCGCTGCTTCGGCCTCCTGGCGAAGCATAAGGGCTTCCAACCACGACGTCGTCGAAGCCGTCTCCATTGACGTCGCTGTGCGCATGAAAGCTAACATCGATCCCACTCGAAGCGTTTGTGGCAGGCACATGAAAGAGCCACGTAGGACTCCAGACCATGCTCTCGACTGCTCCTACGCGACCACGAACACGCCAGAACACCACACTCGACGCACGCAAGTCCAGCGTGGGTCGCGCCGAGGATCCTACGACTCGCAACGTTTCGATGATCATGGTGCACGCACGATCACGGCAAAGCTCCACGACGGCTCCATCAAACCCGACAGGCAATACCCAGCGAAGTGTGGGACGTCGAAGCGTCACATCGCCCAACGACAGGGGCGCAACTTGCCGAGGAGCGACGTTGTCTGCAACACACGCTCCACCTACCAACAAAAACCCGGCGGCACAGTTCAACGCACACGCGCCCATCACGCAGGCCGCGACGCCGTTGGCGACGCCAGGACACACCATGCCGCATCGACCGCAGTGCGTCACCGAAGAATTCGTGTCCACCTCACAACCGTTGACCGCGTTCATGTCGCAGTTGGCAAAACCTCCGTTGCAAGCTCCGATGCCACAACTGCCCGCTGCGCAGGCGGCCGCGCCAGTGTTTGCACGGACGGGGCAAACGTTGCCACACATTCCGCAGTTGGCGATGTCTGCGCTCGTGCTCACTTCGCAGCCGTTTGCAGACTGCATGTCGCAGTTGGCGAAGCTTGCGTTGCAGCTCGCGACGCCACAGGCGCCTGCTGCACAATTCGCAACTCCGTTCGGGGCTGCGCAGGCAGTCCCGCAAGCGCCGCAGTTGTTTACGTTGGTCTGCAGGTCCAAGCAGGACATCATCCCGCCAGCAACACATACTCGGTTCGGTGCCGGGCATGCGATTGTGCAAGCGCCCGCAACACACATTTGGTTCATCGGGCATGCGGTGCCGCAAACGCCGCAGTTGGCTGAATCGGTCTGCAAATTAGCACAGGAAGCGCCACACATCATGGTCCCCGCGTTGCAAGCACAAACACCCGCCGTGCAGGTGCGACCCATTCCACAAACGTTGCCACACATTCCGCAGTGGGTGTTGTCGGTGTGGGGATCTACGCAACCTGCCATACCGCACGCCATCGTCCCCATCCCACAAACCCCAGTATCCGCAATCACGTTTGGAACATCCGGAGCGTTCGGAATGTCCATGACGTTTGGAATGTCCATCCCGTTTGGAACATCGCGTGGCGCGTTGGGAATATCGCTTGCACCATCCGCAATCGCGTTCGGCACGTCTGGGGCATTTGCAACGTCGTTGCTAACGGGCGTCCCGCACGCGGCCGTCAACAACACACACATGATGCCTATCGATGGATAATTCATACACTCATTTTTCACAGTCGAGCCCCCGTCCAAGTCCATCTTGGTATACAGGCAGCCACGCACCGTACCAAACATGGGAGAGAGTGAACAAGCACGCGTTGGACGGCGCGGTCCCCTCGAATACCCCTGCAAAAAAGCTTGTAGTTACGCCGCAGCCAAAGTGTCGGAACCCATCGAAGAAGTGCGCGAAGGCTCGCGGAAACCATCGCGGGTGAAATAGCCTAACCCTTTCAGCTTCAACGCGTTGCTCACGCTGCGCTCTCCGTCGTCGTTGCATGAGTTGAGTTCAGCCAATGTCTGCGGAGCAAAATGGTCACACGGTCAAACTGGGCGACCCTTGCTTCTGGTCCATTGCGTCGCGATCGCGTTCTGCACACCGCCTCCGAGAGCATCGCGTCGAGCGTAAAGGACCGCGCACTCAACGAGGTGAAGGAGTGGGGACCGAGTGACCACGGTCGGTTGATGATCGAGTTCACCAAGCAAAACGGATTCGATTCCGTTTTGACGGAATTAATTCCGTCGCGCAGGTGAGAGCAAGAGAGGCCTGGCGCCTGTACGATGGAAGCTATTCTCGAAACAGATCGTCGGCGCTCGTTGCTGTCACCGCGCGCAAAACCCACTGGTCGAGCAGCGCCTTGTCACTACATGTCTCAATGCGCTCACGCTGCGTATCGCTCAGAGCAACCGAGCGTGCTTGCAGCACAAGCACAATCGCACGCGCCTCTCCGCTCGCCTCTCCACGCGCTTCTCCGCGGGCTTCTCCACGGGCTTCTCCGATGCGCTCAGCCGCCTCGCGCCAGATACGCACGCCAGGGCTGTTATCAAGCTGCTCATCGCTAATGTTCGGCCACAACTGCGTGCTCATGTTCTCGTTTGCTTTCTTGTTTATCGGATCTGAAAGTACGCCCATTATCGCGCGGATCATCCGCCCTTGCAACTCAGGGTCGAGCTCATCTATTTTGCGAAGCGCCGCCCACACGATCGCGAGAGTTTCCTCGGTCACAGGGGCGTCTTGCAGTGTCCAGGCTGCTGCAAAACCCGCCCACGGACTGTCTAATTTTAATAGCCTCTGGACGCACGCCTGATCGAGCAAGAGCACCTTGGGGTGCATCGTGAGCATGGGTCCGGTCGTGCCGTTCGCGACAATACCCATCCTGGCCCACTCAGCAATTTTGGGGTCGTGCGTAATCACCAGCAGATCACCAGGGCGTTTGCGCTCTAAGCGAACCAACAACCAACTGAGCGGCCAGCGAAATACCTTCTCGCCGTCGCGGTTGATTTGGACATCCACCATGATCCACGGCTTGCTTGGGTCGCGTCCTAAGATCACATCGGGGCGAACTTCGGTCGGGTCCGTGAAGCGCGCAACGCTGTCGTCGCACTCACGAGGGAGCACCACGTCGCGCATCGATGGGTCCACTTCGTGAAGAATCGCTTCAATCACTTCGGGGTGCTCTTTGATGAGCTGCACCATGAGCTCGTGGGCAAGGCCGGGCATGATGAGTTGAGCAGTCAGCAATCGGTGTGCCGAAAGTGAGCGAGCGGGCGGATGAGTGAAATTGCAGCAAATTGCGAGGGCGTGTCGAGATACCCCTGGTGGCGAAAGGACAACCGCCATGGTGGCCGCCAGGGACCGCCATGGCGGTTTGGGGCCGAGAGCGAAATTGCGGACGAGGCCGAATCCACGGCATCAGGCCGCGCGCGAATCAGCACTGAGGGCGCTGCCGGGGTACACGACGCGTCCTGTTCGCGCATGACGCGATAGGCGCCTCCGCGTGACTATACTTCTCTCGCCCATCACAACCTCATGGGGACGTTTGTCGTGTGCGAATTCTGAGAGCCACGATGTCTGACAGTCCATACAACAATCGCGTCGACAAACTTGTCGTACGGTCTCCGTCGTCGGATAGCTCAAGACCACGAGTGGCGGCCGTGCTGTTGGGTGCATCGAAATTTACACTTCCCTTACGGCGACCCACTGTCCCGTGTTCGCGCCGCTCGCACCATCGCTGCGCGCAGGATCCGATCGAGAAACGCGCGATGCCCGCCGGGGTCGCGCTGCAGGATGACGTCGGCGCTGCCTTCGGCGCCAGGCGGGTAGAACAAGCCGCAGCTCGTGTTGATCTCGAGAAACCACGCTCGCCCGTCGCGATCGACCCGAAAGTCGCAGCGCGAATAGCTCTCCCCGCCCAGCCCCAAGAACACTGTCCGCGTCGCGTCCATCACACTCGCGCGCGCCGCGGGGTCTTCACATGGCCGCCACTCGAGTCCCTCGTAGCCGAGCCACTTCAACTCGAAGTGCTTGAAGGTCTCCCCAGGAGGAAAGCCGCACTGGACGGGCTCGTACACACGCACTCCATCAAACGCGCCTGGGTCTTCGGACACCAGAACCGTATATTCATCCCCTTCGATAAACTCCTCGATGAGAGCCTCGCCCGTGTCTGCGATCATCGCGTTCGCTTGCTCGACGAGGGCCCGCGTGTCGGTCACCCGCGACGCCGGGGTGAGACCGATGCTCCCGAACCCGTCGACGTGCTTGACGATCGCGGGGTAGCGCAGGGTCTCTGCCGCCCGCCGCGCCTCGGTCTCGCTGCGCACAATCGCGAAGGCCGGCGTGCGTACTCCGTGCGACTGAGCCCAGCGTTTCATCGCTTCTTTCGTCAGCGAATAAAGCGACGAACTCGGCCCAGTGAAAGGAACCGACGCGGACTCAAGCGCCAGGACCACATCGACACCCGCGATGTCCTCGAAGGACATCCCATCACATAGATTCAAAAACACATCGAAGCCGGCGGAGACGAGCTCGGGCACAGCTCGCTGAGCCTCGGATTTTTTCAAGTCACGGAGAGTCACGTTTTGGCCATCCAGCCACGGGGACGGATCGGGCAACGGGTCAAGCGAGGCCATCGCCGACGCGACTCCGTCATAGCTTGATCGCAGGACGCAGAGCCGCATGTCCGTGTTCAGCCCCCCGCGGTTCGTCCGCGATCCGGGCTCAGCGCCCGGGGGTCGAGGGGGTCGAGACGTTCGATTCGTCGATTGACGAAGGGAGAGAAGCGCCCGCGGTATCGCTCGATGAGCTCAGGTCGACGCCAGTCGTCTCGGGTGATCCACCCTCGGCACAGCGTGCTTGCGCAGCGGCACCTGCAGGGGTCCCAATCATCATCGAGGTACATGGCATAGTCGATGGTCAGCTCGTCGCCTGGAGAGAGGGCGCGGCGGGTGGCGAGGCTCACCTCGTCGAGCATCCAGACAGCCGGGTCGCACGAGTGGTTGATCAAGTCGTCGACCGTGGTCCCGTGCTCGGGTGTGTGGCCTAGAAAGAGCTCTTCACTGACGGCGGTGAAGCTCCGTGGGAGCGCTGCGCCGGCGGCGATCTGCTCGGGGGTAAAGAGCGTTCCGCCCCAGACGATCACAACTTCGCCCGCAGAGATCGGCTGGGTGACGAAGATTCCCTCGCCGTGCACGGGCGATGGGCGAACTTCGAGGCGCGGGTCGATCACGGACGCGGAGGGGATCGGACGCAGAGGTGTCGTGGTCATGGTCGGTGGGTGTGCGCAACGGTAGATCGCCACGGGGCAGTGCGTCGAGCACGAAGAGAGCAACGGTAGCCGACGCGCGATCCGTTGCGAACGCGGGAGGATTCTTACGGATGGCGGGGAGCGGAATGGCGGTCCCAGTAGGGATACCTCTCGCGAAGACCTTTCGATCAGCGCGAGAGGTATC
>JANNCG010000669.1:0-4385 GCA_031386385.1 Myxococcales bacterium | reverse complement strand
TTTTCGCCGTTCACATACGTTCCGTTGCGCGAGCCAAGATCGCGGATGGTGACTAGCGGAGGCTGAACCTCCAGGATAAAGTGATGGCGCGACGCGGTCGAGTCCGATGGGTCTAGCTGCGCGTGGCAGTCTGGGGCGCGGCCAAAAATGAAGGTATCATGTTGGTCAAAACTCCATGTTTGTCCGACTATCGGACCCGCAACTGCATTCAGAAGAACCGCTGTCATCGCGCGAATGAATGATACAGTCCATCCTCCCGCGTGACATACGATAATCTGTTTTTGAGTCCGACAACGGTTGGGATTTTAGAGTGTGCCAATGGCTGACGTGGACGACTCGCCTGAGGTCCTGCGGTTGGTGGCGATCTTCGAGCGCGTGCAGGCCCTCAACGGAAGGATTGAAACACTTGCGTTAAGAACCGGAGCCGCGGAGCGTTCGATTCGCCATGCGGAGGTGCTGAAGATCGAAGCCCAGAAGGCCGCGGACGAGGTGCAACTTCAAGCAGCGGAGAAGATGCGTGTCACCGGTGTGCGAGCGATTGAGATCGCGGCGACAGAGCGAAAGCGCTACGAGCGAGAACGAGCAGATCTTTTTGCAACGCTCGCAAAGCTGGAGCAATCCAATCCAAAGGCCATCGCGGTCGCGCGAGAGCGCGTTGGGGCACAGGGCCAGATGCCAGCGGGCGCACCGCCAGGGTCTACGCCCAATGCAGGCAAACCGCCGAGCCCATCTGCAGAAAGGGACGCGAAAAAAGAATCGCTGGACTCACCGGATTTTCCACCCGATTGGGATCTGTATGAGCCTGTCTCGCTGCTCGGCGAAGGCGGAATGGGCCGCGTTTATCGCGTGTTTCACCGAGGCTGGGGGATAGATTTAGCCGTGAAGGTTCCGCGCAAAACTGCGCTGGATGCCAAGGCGATGAAGAGCGTGTTGCGTGAGGCTGAGGCGTGGAGCTCGCTGGGGCTGCACCCTTTTATTACAAGTTGTTATTACGCACGGGTGCGCGATGGGGTCCCGTGGTTGTTTGCGGAGTTTGTGGATGGTGGGTCGCTGCAACAGGCCATTCGATCGCGGTCGCTCTACGCCGGTGAAAACGCCCTTGAGCGAATCCTCACCGTTGCCATTCAAAGCGCACGAGGGCTGCACCATGCGCACGAACGCTCAGTGGTGCACCAAGACGTAAAACCTGCAAATCTTCTGCTCACGCTAGACGGGATCACCAAGGTAACCGATTTTGGTCTCGCCCGAGCCGCCCTCACTCCTGACTCATCAGGCCCGAGGCCCACGGTCGAAGGCACCATGATCGTGCGCTTCTCTGGGATGACCCCCGCGTACGCGTCACCCGAGCAGCTCGCCTCCGCACAAGGTCGTGAGCACGCCATCACGCGACGGACCGATGTGTACTCGTGGGCGGCCACAGTGCTTGAGATGTTTGTCGGGTCGCTGTCGTGGATCTCTGGTCCGTCTGCAGTGGATGCGCTCGAATCGCTGCTAGAGACCGGGCCGATTCGAGGTGAGATTCCGAAGATCCCGCCAGAGGTGGCCGCGCTACTTGAGCGGTGTTTTGCCACACGTCAGAGCGCTCGACCCACGACCCTCGCCCTGGTCGCAGACGAGCTGTCGCAGATTTATCACAAGTACTGCAGCGGTTTTTTGCGCGACACTTCATCCCTTCGCCAGCCTTCAGCGGATGCGCTCTACAATCGCGGAGCGTCACGACTTGACCTCGGCGACGCGACGCGCGCGCTTGAATGCTGGAGCGAGGCCCTTCACGCAGACCCCGTCCATCCGCAGTCCACCTTTGCGCGCTCAGTCATCCTCTGGCGCCAGGGAAAAATCACCGATGATGAGGCTCTGCGAACGCTCAAAGAGGCCATCACCAGCAACGAACCGAGCTGGCAAAATGCACACCTTCTCGCGCTTGTTCACGCCGAGCGCGGGTCTGTGCAAGACGCTCGTGCGGCCCTCGGTGAACTGAACCGACTGGCGCCAAACTCCAAAGACGCCCGCGCCGCAATGGAGCACACAGAGCCAGGGCTTCGTGACATCTTGCGTTGGGATCGAGAGATCCAGACCTTTGGCGTCATTGACCAGTTAGCGTTTAGCGACGACGCTTCAACCGTCGCGGTAGTGAGCACCCGAGAGGACGCCAGCCAACTTCAGCTGTTTGCCTACGAGACGCGCGCGCTTATTCTTGAGTACCCCATTCCGAGCGGTGTCCTCTCGCTTGCGTTTGATGGCGCGGATGTGCGAGCGGCCACGGCGACGCAGATATTTCGCCTGCAATTTTCTTCAAACACCCTCACGTTAGAGTCCTCTCACGCCCCCGGGCTCGTCGCCCTCTGCGGTGCTTCAACCCTCACGACGGATCAATCCACGGTGCAGTGGCTCGCGACTCCCTCGGACCGCGCACGACCCGTCGCGATGGTGCTCTCTTCGCCCGTTGTGTTGATTGCAGTAAGCCACACTCGTCGCTACGCCGCGCTGTGCACCGAAGATGGGCAGCTATTGGTGATGAGTTTAGCCAAGGGATCAATCTTGTGGCGTCATCGGTACACCCGATCGCCCGAGAGACTCGCGTTTAGTCGCGACGAAGAGTGCCTTTATGTGGGCGGCTGGGATGACAAAGGCGCTCGGGGATCGGTGCGGGTTCACGATGTGCAGAGCGGGACCATACGTCAGCAAATTTACAGTCCATCGCCGCCTTTGTCGCTCGCTCTGAGCGCCGATGAAAACTGGGTTATACAGCTCGCAGCCAATGGCGTACTGCGGCTGTGGTCCAACCTTGAATCACGATGGGTTCGCACCGAGCGCTCAGCACAAGGCGCTGGCCGGTTTCGCCAGGTGCTCTGCGCTTCACAGAAAAACCGGGTCGCGATCGCACGAGAGTCTCACCTGGTCCTTGCGACGGTAGGAGACCGGAGTACGAGAGCTGCGATTCCGATTTTGTGTCCCAGTCGAAGCGAAGATGTGTTTGCGCGAGAGCAAGAGGTCTTCGGCGCGTTGACTCACAGTCGAGAAGCCATTGCGCGGAGAGACTGGGCGCACGCCATTGTGGCGATCCATTCAGCCGCCGCGGTGGACGGGTATTCAAGAGCTCCCGCCGTGCGACGTGCATGGGAGCAGCTCGCGCTGCGCACACAACGCGGCGCGATCCGTGGAGCTTGGACGGGGGTCAGTTTTGAGTGCCCCAGCGGGGCCGCGCACACGATAGAGCTCTCGCCAGACGGCGAGGTGCTGTACGTGGTGGACGGCGAGCACGAGCTGTACGCTCTGAACGCCCGCACCGGAGCGGTGATCCACAAGCTACTTTTCTCTGACAATATCCATACATTTCAGGTCTGCCCGGCCACCGGCGTGCTCGTGGTGGCCTGGGGCTCACAGCTCGAGTGGATCGAGCCTGTGACGGCCAAAACCCTGCAGCTCACCACGGTCACGATGAAGTGTCGCCGCCTCGCACTGAGCCCTGATGGCTGCTCTGTTGTGTTGGTTGGCGCGGAGGGTTTTGAAGCGATTCGAGTGCAAGGAGAGCAAAAGACCTCAAGGATTTTTCATGCCAAATCTTCCCAACGTGCGGCTTGGCTCGCGGATCAGGGACCCCTTTTGACGAGCGCCGATGGGGCGGACCTCGCGATTGTTTCGTTTGAGTCTGGTGCGCTTCTCGGCACCGTGCCCAACAGCACCTTCGCGATGGATGTGGTGTGCTCCGCGGACGGGGGATACGTGTGCGCGGGGCACCGCGATGGGTGGATTCGCCTGTGGAAAGTCTCGCAATCTGCACAACTCTCCGCTGCCCGAGCGCCCGAACTAACCCTCGTCCGAGAGTTTGCGTCCGACGGCGTAGTCACAGGCGTCGCGCTTTCGCAAGACGGCGCAGTGTTGGTGGCCGTCGATGCGACCGGGCGTGTGCAGGCTTGGGATGTTCGAGAGGGACGCGCGTTTGCGTTTGGAGGCCACGAGACGTTTGTGCACGACGTGGCGCTAACTCCGTGCGGACGGGTCGCTGCAACAGGCGGGCGTGACGGAAAAGCCCGTGTTTTATGGCTCGATTGGCAGCTTGTAGCCCCAGAACCCGAAGGCTGGTCACCCCGTTGTGCGCAGGTCCTAGAGCGCTTTTGCGAGCGAGGTTTTCATAAGCTCTCAAACGCACAACGCTTGCTGGGCTGGGCGCTGATACACGCCGGGTGCGGGACAGTTTCTTCGCAAGAAATCAACAATGCATTGAGCGCGGTCCTGACCTAATTTCGGCCAGTGCCCCTTCAAGCCACGCAAGACCGCTGAAAAGCTTCACGAACTTGCGGTTAGAGTTTGACTGAACAAGGGCGACTCCGGCAGGATTCGTCTATGTTGGGTCACGGGCTCCTGTTGAGCCGGTTGCGCAGCAG
>JANNCG010000658.1:0-3744 GCA_031386385.1 Myxococcales bacterium | reverse complement strand
GGCGGAAGATCGTTTGGGATCGCGACGAGCTCGTCTGCAGAATAGCGCCAACACGATAACGCTCCGTTCGCTTCGACGCCGCACCCGAGGGACGCACCGAACCCGATCTGAGCGAAGTGAGAGGTTTGGGGGACTGGAGCGTACAGCCACGAATAATCAATAAAGGGTGGCACCCCGCACGGCACCCGACGCACCGGCAGCTGGTTGCAGTTAGCCCAGCAGACCCAATTTTCGTTCTCAGCGAACTTCAGACAGGTTCCTCCACTTTGCGAGAAGGCGATGGCTCCACGCGCGAGTGGGAATTCACGGACCCGCGTGTAGAATGTATAGGCCGTCGAGTAATCGTACGGATCGCCCCACACTCCCCAAAACCAGTGGCGGTCACGATACTCGGCGGTAAAGGTCACCCCTCCAACCTGCAAAATCGACGATGGGGCGAAATCCTCAATTTGGCGAGGTACCGGCAAGTCCGATGGGATCGATCCGGTGCCCCAACACCAAACGCTGTTGTCTTGGCCGTGGACGCACACACGCTCGACAGAGCAGTGCAGTGAGTCGACGACCGGAATGCCAACGACTCGCAGCGGCATCAGCGACGACGGGCGTCCTGCGCCGGTTCCGAGCCCGCCGGAGGCGTTTGAGCCCCAGCACCAGACGGCACCACTTGGATCGAGCGCGCATGCGGTGCCGCCCCCCTTTGAACAGATCGAACGTATGCGTGGTGGCAGTTGCATTCGTGTGCCGGGAGGATTGCCAAAGTCGAGTTGATCCCGCTCATTTTGACCCCAACAGTCGACCACGCCGCTGCGCCGTAGAACGCATGCCAGCGCTAGGCCTCTGCGCGCCAGTTGGATCGGAAAATCGACCGGAGCCGGGATGACTCTATCCGCGACAGAAGCCACACCATCAGGTGAAAATTGATCCATCGCGTCAATCCCCATCGCGTCGAATGGCGGTGCCTCTAAGCCAGTTCTGCTGCCACACGCAGCCAAATTACTGACAACTAGCAATGCAGAGGCGATGAGAATTACGCTATGGATTCTCACGAACTGGTCCTTATTGACTTGGAACGCAAGTCGACTGATATCGCTCTTCACCCGTCAACGGATTCACGAAGAGCAACTCGTCAACACAACGTTCGTTGATCTGATGGCAGCATGTGTGACGGTCTTTGCAGATCCGCGGTTCCTCGCCCGCAGATGCCGGACAGCACGCCGTCGGTGGGATGTCCTGGCGGGGGTCCGTCCTGCAAATAGTGCCCTCAGAGCAACACCCACCTCTGCCTGACGCCGTGCTCTGGTTGGCCCCATTGGGGCAATACCCACCCGCTTGACCACGCGCGCCCGAGCAGCAATTAAACTGCCCGGTCTGTCCGGGCGCGGGAACAATCTCGCCGCCTTGCTCACAACAAATGGGCTGTCCGTTGGGTGCCGAGAGCTCGATTTGCGTGAACAGGCAACACAGCTCTGTGTTGGGCGAAGTGCCAACCGGACAGCACTGACCGGTATTTGCGTTGCACCGCACGGAGGCGTCGTCGCAGCACGACACCGTGCGAATGCGATTGCCCCGGCTTTGGCAGATTTGCGTCGTCCCGTTGCCAACATCGCAACAGCGTGCTCGGTCTGCTACGCCGCTTCTCACTGGAGTGAAACACACATCGCCGAAGTTGCAAAACGTGCCCGAGCCGCCACAGAGGGGGCCAGGCATCGCGAGTCTGCAGCGATCTTGGGGATCGTTGAGACACACTTGATTCGCTTCACAGCACCCCGTCGGCACTTGCAACGGACTGGGTACATTGGCGCTGTTGCACCGCACCGGGCACACCGCAGGCAACCGGAGGCATGCAAGTGTTGCGTTGTTCAATGTGACGAGGCAAGTTACCTGCTGAACGACAAAATTGACGAACGCAGCGATCGCTACAATGGGGCCACCGAAAAATGCCGCAGCGAGCACGCCGGCAGCGCTGAATGCACAAAGGAGGTATGCTGGAAAGGTCGGTGTAATGCACGCCAAGTACGCTGGAGAGCCGAGTCGAGGCCCAAAACCGCGTGTTACGTTTGGCGTTGGAGCGTAGGCCCCTTGCGCTTCGTGATCGTCGAGGTGTCCCCGACATTCTGGGTTGTACTCAGTCGAGAGTCGCTGAAGCAATCGAGAATACTGACTGAGCTCTGCTTCGATATTTCGCAGCGTTAACAGGGCGGGTCTACCGTCGCGCCGCACGACCCCAATCCGCTGCATCTCGGCAGCAAAGTTGGGTCCAAGCACCACACCCGGAGTCACGATCGGGTGTCGGTCAATCTCAATTGAGACGGTCCCGCTGGCGCTTACTTCTAGCTCAACGGAGTGCTGATCGACTCGTACTTGAACCGACAACGCAACGCGCTCAGAGGGGCGAATCGAGCTACGAATCTCGACTCCCGTAGCGCTTTGAAAGATCAACCGTTGTGGCCCATTTCGCTGCCCTGACTGCCACCACCGCAGCCGTGCTCGCCCTTCGCGAACAGACTGCTCCCACCCAAGGACGTCATCGTCGTCAGTTGCCGCGCGACAGTTCATGCCGCGACCGCCATCTGCACCGCCATCGGGCGAATGCTCATCATCGTCATGACCGTCGCGATCGCGAATCCCCTGAAACGTGCTCGCGTACGACCCATCACCGCTTGGTCCACAACGGGTTGCCAGCGCGGCTAAACCGACGAGCGCAACGTGAGTGAATGCGCGCGTGTTGAGTCGAGTGTATCCCGCAAAAAAACTCTGATTTTTCATTGCTCGTTCTCTTTTCATTCTGTGTTTGCCCAACCCAAAAGAGATTGCCTCCCAAGATTGTGCGCAGTCTGTTGGTGTGCCCCCCAGCTCTGTGTTGTCGCCGAGGACTAAGGATACACGAACAGCTTGCGAGAACATTGCACCATGGAAACTTCGCAATCGTCAATGGCTAGCGACTAATCTCCGAAAAACGGGATTCGATCGCTGGCCGAACGGAGATTGACTGCATCCCGTTAACGCCGAACAACGCGGGTCAGCGCGCATTTGCGTAGGAGGCGATCGCTGGAGAAACCCGAATCCGCTGCCGTTGTTCTGCTAAACGACAATCCGTGATCGAAGCGTTGACGAAGTTCGGGCGCTGTGATCGCATGGATGGTGTCATCCGACGTTATTGGGGATGATGAAAGGCATTTTGGTGGAAAGATGTTGAGCGAAACAAAACAACACGCGACTTGCGACTTGCGACTTGCGACTTGCGACTTGCGACTCGCTCGGGGCGAGCGAATCGACTCATTGGGCTAGCGCTTCTGCTTAGTACTGTTGCTGTCGGTTGCCCGCCGCCCGACGTTGGACTCGGCGATGGGGGCGCCGCTCTCGATGTCGCGACTGATATTGTCGGCGATACTCCGAATCCAGACGTACCGTCTACTCCATGCGATGACGACGAGGTGCTCGATATCGACTTTGACAAGTCGTTGCAACTCGACTGTGTGGCAGTCCGTCAAGCGATAGACGCGCGCAGATCAAGTCTCGATTTGCTTCGCGTCGAGCAAACACGATTGTTTATGCGCAGTGAGGGACAACGCTGCTGCATCTCTCGCGCGAAGCTGATGGATATGATGCGTGCCAGCCCGTTTCGTGAGATGCCTCTCACCTCCACTGATCGGCACAACTATGATCGAATATTGGGCGGGTTTTTATGTGATCGATTGACCCGAGAGATCTACTCGCGACATTGGGCTGCGCCATCGCGGCCTC
>JANNCG010000645.1:0-2414 GCA_031386385.1 Myxococcales bacterium | reverse complement strand
AACCAAACCTGAGCTCAAACGACCCCTGAGAACGTTCCTTTCACACGCACCCTTAGCTCTACGCTCAAAGCACCTCCAACGACCCCCGAGGAATGACAATGACGAGGGGATTTCCTGAGCGCTCTGCGCGAAGGCCCGTGCGCCGCTGTCTTGCTGCGGCGCAGGGTGCACAGCGCGCACCGTGATCGTTTAGTTGCTGAAGGTGCCGGGGCACACCGCGACGTTTTCGGTTTGCAGCATGCTAAACTGGCTTACGCCTTGGCTCTGAATATAGAGCAAATTGGCTCGCGGATTAAACGAGATCGAGGCTTGGTTGCCGAGGTTGGCGAAAGCTGTCACGTTGCTGAGCGCGCCACCGACAACGAAGCGTGAGAGCAGGGTGGGACCGGCGACGAAAACCACAGACGTTGTGGCTGCTTGGGACTCGACAATGGCGTTGGGGGCCCAGCCTTCGGCGTTTTCGTGCGAGGGAAGCGCGATGGGGCCAAGGTTGGTGGTGATCCCCGTGGGGAGCTCGATGTTCCACAGTCGACCGTTGGTGATGATCAAGGTGCGGTGCCAACCAAGGGCCAACATGTTGCCGAGCGACGCCGAGGTGGTGTCCACTGCGATCGTTTGACTCAGTGTGATCGCCGGCCCCGTCGCTGCGAGCGTCGTCTCACTAAGAGGAACAATCCGATCAACCACCATCGTCCCATTGCTTGAGAACAACGGTATGGTCCCCGCAAAGAGCCCATACAGCTGTCCATTCGCGAGGTTCGCGATGACGTGATCCCCAGCGGGCCCCACGGTGCTCACGTTGGCGAGAAGAAAGCTTGCGGGCGCACCAGAAACACGAATGGTGGCTAAATTTCCAGTGGTCCACACGTTGCCACCGGTGGCGATCAACGGGCCACGCGTGGTGCCAATCCGAGTCGAGGTGTCGATCTGTACACACGTCGCGACGGACACAGAGAGTGTACTCACGGTAAACGTCCCAGCTATATTCACAAGCGTCGCAGGACAGCTAACAATGGCTTCTGCAAGCATACCCAACTCACTCACTCGCGAGTAGCGCCACAACCAGCGATTGTTCACGACATCAATGGCAAGGGAGCTTGCGTCATTGAGGTTTGCAAACGCAGTGTGCAACGCGACGGTGTTTGCCGCGACGTTCATCCGACCGACGCTTGTGGCATTTTGCACGAAGAGCAAAAACAAGTTTGTCCCCGAGTTTTCAACAACTCCATAAGTTGCAAACGATTGCGTCGGTGAGCGAAATGGCTGCGGAACAGACATGTTTCCCGAGGTCAATCGCTCAGAGACTGCGCCCGCTGGCAGAAGGATCTCGTACAGCCGATCGGTGTGAATCGCGATGCGTCCCGCGCCCGAATAAAACCCCTGGTTTGCTCCCTGAGTGGTGTTAATCGCGATTGTTCGTGACAGCATGATGGGCGTGTTGGGCGTCCACACGCCAGTGGTCGTCCGTCGCCACAACCGATCGACCATGCGAACACCAGTGTTTAATCGAATGGGCCCCGCCACATCGCCGAGCTGATAGCTCTGCCCAGAGGTTAAATCCGCGACCAAACCATCTTGCACCTCGCTAATCCCACGAGCGCCCGCGAGCGTGGTTGCATCAAACGAACCTGTGGTTTGATCCCCTCCAACCAACACGCGTGTTAGCCCTGGAGCGATCATCATCCGCTGATCACCGTACGCTCTCACGCCCTCAACGGTGGTGCACATCGCGCTGTTCACCGACGCGATTCTAAACGGTGCAAGGCAGGTCCCTTGTGTACAAGTTGCGCCGGGTTGGCAAGCTCGACCACAAGCTCCGCAGTGCGCGTTTGTGATCTGAGTGTCCACGCACATCCCGCTGCAACCGGTGAGTCCGCCCATACACGCGGGTGTACAAAAGCCTCCGTTGCACGACTGTCCCATCGGGCACACGTTGCCACAACGTCCACAGTTGAGCGCATCGGTCTGAAAATTCACACATCGAGCGACAAGTCCACCGCCACCCGCGGGGCAAAACGACTGCGCCATCGGGCAGGTCCCTGAGCACGTCCCCGCAGCATACGCTGCAACGCCGCCGACGGGCGCGGCGCACACATTGCCACAGCGTCCACAGTTTGTGGTGGTGGTGTCTGTGTTTGTCTCGCAGCCATTGGCTTGCGCCATGTCGCAGTCACTAAATCCCATTGTACAAGTGTATTTGCAGATAGAATCTACACAGCCCACGGTCTGATTAGCCGCGGCTGTACACAGGTTTCCACAGGCGCCGCAGTGGTTGACCGTGGTGACGGTGTTGGTCTCGCAGCCGTTGACAGCGTTCATGTCGCAGTTGCCAAAGCCAGCGCTGCAACGCAAACCGCAAGTGCTCATCGCGCAGGTGGGGTTGGCGTTGGGTGCAGCGGCACAAGCTCGATTGC
>JANNCG010000606.1:0-1981 GCA_031386385.1 Myxococcales bacterium | reverse complement strand
CCCGTTTGGCAAAGCCCTCAGCGTCTATCAGCGCGGCAAGCTCTACGTGAACGCCTTGGGTGCGCAAAACCTCAGCCACAACCGAGTGATCAAGAAAGATCACGGTGTTGCCAGCATCAAGGCACAGAAGCGAGACATTTTTTGAGAGCTGTTCGAGCGTCAATAGCATCGGTTTTCTTGTATACTCGAATGCACCCGATGAGAACGGTTTTGCTGAACTCCAGTTTTCACACAATTGCCGCTTTACCGTCAGGCCGAATGTGGTTTTTTCTTTCGTTCGCCAGCAGAATGGACACCGCCTGCGCGTGAAGCCCACCGGTCCCACCGATGCCCGAAGCAGTGACGAGGCCATTCGCAAGCGACGTGCCGCGCGAGCTTTCAACGTGTTGCTCGCGCCCGACAGCGCCAAGCAGCTTGATGGACGCTCAGAGATTCGACGCCGGCGCTTGCTCGCTGAGCTCGAGAAAAACAGCAACAACCGAGGCAAAGCGCTCAAGCCGGTGGATGTGTTGCAACACGTTAACGAGCTGCTTGAGCTGGGAGAGTCCTTAGAAAAGCTCAGAAAAGTTGTGCGAATTCAGCCTCTCCAACAGCACGCAAACACTGACCCTGAGACGCTCACTCGAATGCTCGGCGAGCTGCATCACGCGTACGGATTTCGTCGAGAGACCTACGACTTTCTCGGTCTTTCGCCCAGCATTCTAGATGCTGCAGGGATCGGCCGTCGGTCTAAGAGTGAGAGGTCCCCGGCGAAGTCGCCCTCGCGATCACCACGGACCGCGCGAAAAAATTCGTGACCTCTCTCTACAAACGCGTCCTTCAGCTCGGGGCAGTGCTCGCACCACTCGTGCTGACACACTGTAGAACCTCACGCTCAGCGCTAGTGGCCGAGCGCATTGGTGGCGTCGTGCACGCGCGACCGTTTGCGTCAGGGACCGCGTACGAGGCCTTCTTTCGAGCTGAGCTCGCGATGCTTCGTCATGACTATGCCCAGGCTGCGCAACAGATGGAGCTCGCCACTTTCGCAGACGAATCTGACGGCTGGCTCGCCGCAAGGCGCGCAGAGTTCTTCTTGCTCTCAGGCGACTTAGAGACCGCGCTGCAGGGGGCGCGGGAGAGTACGCAGCGGTTTCCGCGGCAAGCAGCGACGTGGTTGGTGTTGGGAGAAGTGCTCACGGCGACGGGGGCTCAAGCGGACGCAACGGCGGCGTTTTCGCGAGCACTTCAAGAAGCTCCAAACGACCCCGAGGTGCGCGCAACGGTCGCGATTGCGCAGGGATCTCTTCGTTTTATCGCTGAAAATGCAAGAGAAAATGCTCCCGAAGCGCGACCCGGTGATCGGACCATCGCGCAGCGATCACTTCTTGACTCCGGACGCGATGCGAGACCTACGCTCGCAAGCGTTCGACGCGAACGTGCTCACACCGCCATGCACCGCGGTGCTTGGTCCGAGGTCGATGCGCTCTTGACGCCGCTCGTTGCGTCCTCGCGTGCAACGCAACAAGATCGAATCCGGCTCATCGACGCCCGCGCAAACGACGGACGTGCGAGCTCTGCAGTCGCACTTGTTTCATCGATCTCGACGGACGCAAGCGTGTCCCCCACTGAGCTCGCGCGACTCTGGCTCCTTGTTGAGCGCCCATCTCAAGCGCTTGAGACCTTGCAACGCGCTCCGATCAACGTTGGGATCAACCACTACTTGCACGGTCTCGCGCTTGACCGTACCGGAGCACGAGATCAAGCATTGCTCGCGTGGGCGCGGATTGCTCCCGCGGATCTGGCCTTCGTCGATGCACAGATCGCCGCTGCCAATGCACTCTCGGCTTCATCGCACACGGCTTGGGGAGCACTCGTGTTGACCCAAGCCATCGGCCGATTGTCACTCCCGAGTACCGCAGCGACGGCGGCTGATGGCGATGGCGAAGACGGTCGGGTAAAAAGTGCTGCCGGTATTGGAACATTATTAGAAGATGGAATAGGT
>JANNCG010000472.1:0-1763 GCA_031386385.1 Myxococcales bacterium | reverse complement strand
TGTATCTCTGGTTGCTCTCCCCGAGTCCGGCAAATCCTACACTGCTTGGCAGTTGGTCCGCACACCCTGGCGTGGATCTGGGGAGCGTCGTTGATGGCGCGTAGTAAGCTGTCTCAACGATGTCCATCGCGCGCAATCGAGTGAGCCATTCATCCGCTGTTGCGCGATCTGCTCGAGGCAACTCGATTGTCACGAACGCGCTAAGGTCGGCAATCTCGTGTCCCAACGAGCGCTCAGCTACTGCCCTCGCTTGAGCCATAACTGCTTCGTCTGTGACGGGTGTACTTAGCCGCAAATTCGGCTCAGCTCCGACGAGGGTCTGGATACGTCGCCGCTCACTTTCGAGCGACGTTGGATCTAGCCCAAGATAGCGCATCCGATCTTCGTCATCCGCAGTTCGGGGTGCGATCTCGGCCACCAATCGGTTATTGCGCACACGAAGGCCGGAGTTGTCGACGAGCTTCACAACGATTTGGTTGAACTGCGCATCTCGCTGATTCGGCAGTGGATCTTTGCCCCATCGTAGTCTTCGTCGAAGACCACTCGCGTTGCGCACGATGGCTGGTTGCACGGCGCTATCGATTGGTCCGGCGGCATCACGGATGCCTGGTTGCACTGCGATGACAACATCGTCTGCCGCCCCGCCGTCGCCTGCTGCGATTCCCTGCGTGAGAGTGCTTTCAACGTCAGCACATCCCACACTGAGACAGCAACTCACAGCTGCGAAACTGCGCGAAACTGCGCGAAACTGCGCGAAACTGCGCGAAACTGCGCGAAACTGCGCGAAACTGCGCGAAACTGCGCGAAACTGCGCGAAACTGCTTTGTGATTTTCCCTAAACATTGTGCATTTGTCCGTTCGTTGTATGAACCGAATTTGCGATCAAGAACCCAAACACACCATGACAGCTTGAGTCATGTGCTGCAAGGCGTTGATGAACAATCAACGGTGAACGTCGCGCTATCTTGTCACGTGACTGTTGCCCTCCTCCGCACTTCCGCCGTGCACCGATTGCGTGTTCTCTGTGATGGCGCCAAAACGGATTCGAATCCGTTCTAACGGAATTAATTCCGTCGCGCGCGTCTGCGCTCGCTCATGCTGCAACCACCCCGCTGACGGTGACGAAGGGTGGCGGCCGCCATGGAGCGCCATGGCGGTTTGTTGTGCAACCGCCAGTGTCCCATTGGACACACCCTGCAAATTTACGTACCGATTCAGCCGGCCATGAGTGCCGTTCGCTGGCCCCCTCGTTGCACTCCCTCGCTGCCCAGAAGGTTCACGAAATGCCCGGCACACCGCACGAACGTATGGTGCTCTTGCTCAAAGCGCACCCCAAGCTTATTGAGTTGTTGTGCAAGTTGGCCTCGCCCGCTTCCACTCCCCCATCCGAAGTGTCCACATTTGTGGTGCCTGGACTCCACGACAGCACCGTGCGCGGTGGCAGCCCCGAAGAATATCACCCAGACCTTTTGTTCGCCGACGGAGACGAGGGGTACTCTGTTGTGACCGAGGTCCAGCAGTCTCGCAACGAAGCGGTAAAATGGTAGTGGCCGAATTTCGTCCCTCGCTCCGCGTCGCAGACGCACCGCTTCGCGCAAATTAGGCCACTACCAAGAAAACGAGCTGGCCATCCCTTTCAACGACGCTCAATCACCAACGCAAAGCTCCCAGCGATCTCTTGGTGATCACACACGATCCAGAGGTCGCCCGCTGGGCCCGCAAACCAACCGTCGCACGTGGTCTATTGGGAACCACAACCACTT
>JANNCG010000467.1:0-2244 GCA_031386385.1 Myxococcales bacterium | reverse complement strand
ATTCAGTTTCAGTCTTTTGATAATTCGCTCGCGAGCTCGACGCAGTTTACCGGGGGATCCTGTGAGCAGGACAATGTGCCGCCTTGGCCGGGACAACAGCAGCGGCCGCGTCAGTTTACCTTCACGGCGCCAATGCAGCGCGGTCGCTACGCGATTCGTTGGGCGACGTCGCTCGACTTTCAGATGGCCTGTCCGAGATACGCTGGTGGATCACCCATCGGATACTTTTACGTTCGATAGCGAAGGCACTAACCATGAAAATTATCCATATTAGCTCTGCCTTTGCGCTCTTGATCGGTTCGCTTGCTACCGCAACAGCCTGCAATTTTCCTAGCGATGGTGTGCTCGATCAGCCGTTTATGATCGATGTGCCAAACGTTGATCGCCCCAACCCTATGGACATCCCTAGCGTTACCATCGATGTCCCCGACTTGGACGTGACAGAGAGCAGCATCACTTGCTCTGGAGAAGCATCGGTAAGCTCACAGGTGTGCAACAACGAGTGTGTCGACACAGCCACGAGCGCTCGTCACTGCGGGATGTGTAGCAACCCATGCGCCCCTGGCGCGATGTGCGTCGAGGGTGCCTGCGTGGCGTCCTGCACTGGCGGCACGGTTCGTTGCGGGGGTCGGTGCATCGATCCGCGCACAAACACTGAATATTGCGGCGCAGACAGCATGTGTATGGGCTCGACGGCTTGTACACGTGGGCAGGTCTGCATCGCGGGTCGCTGCTCGGTGTTTTGCCCAGCGGGCCAGGTCAATTGCGGCAACAACTGCATCGATCCGACGTCTAACCCTGCCTTCTGCGGCGCCTCTGGTGAGTGCACTGGAATGACCGCGGGCTCAACGTGCGGCGTCGGTCAGGTGTGTTCGGCGAGTCGCTGTGGAGCGACGTGTCCAGTCGGGTTCGTGAACTGCATGGGCAATTGTGTGGACCCACAATCAAACCCTCGGTTTTGCGGCGCGAATTTCGCCTGCGCGGCGGGCTCGTTCACACAGTGCTCGATGACTGAGATCTGCTCTGGAGGTCGCTGCTCGAGCTCTTGCGGGGCTGGAACCGTGCGCTGTGGCAATCCACCCACCTGCGTCGATCCAGCGGCCAATTTGCGCTACTGCGGCGCTCGTCTCGATTGCGTCGGCGCCAACGCTGGCACGCAGTGTGCGCTCGGTGAGCTCTGTCTCAATGGAAGCTGTGTGTACGCACCACCGCCGGATACAGTGCTTAGTACCGCGGCCGGCGGTCAGGACATTCGAGTCCGTCACTCATTGAACTCACTTCGGCTGAGCGCCACTCAGAGCGTCACGTTTTACTATACCCTTGATGGAAGCTTGCCCATGGCCGGTGCGATGGGCACTGTCGCAGCAGTTGGCCAGACAGTAATCCTGCCGCAGCTCGCGGGTCTCGACAATCCACTGAACCAAGAGTGGTGCCGTACCGTGCGCTGGTTTGCAGACTACGGCGCACCGCTAGGACGAGAGATTCGTATTCATACCGTGAATGTGTGCAACGTCTTGCCAGCGGTCGAAGCTGAGAATAACTACGAGACGATGGATCAGTTTAGTCTGTCGGTTGGCGGAGTCGATCAGGGTGCTCTTGCCGTGGTGTCACCAGGCGCAGTCGTTCAGATGTTGTTTCGCTATCGTACCGGCGTCTCAATCAATCAGCCGCTCGTCGCGATGGCGCGCATCGCACGAGTGTTTGTCCAGGGCGTAAACACTCCCGGTAATTTCTGTCACTTCTATGGCAATGCGGTGCAGGGTGCTCCTGCGGGGCCCACATCGGTAGTTCACAGTCAGCCTATCACCGCTCCGTTAGCTCCGGGTCGCTACGCAATTCGACTGTCCGTCCAGCAGGATCAGGCGCCGATACACTGTGCGGCGCCCATCAGTTTGCCTGGGATTCGCACCGTCGGTTACATCGTCGTTCGTTGAAACGATGGCCGCCTGCCGGCCCCAACTAGAACGTGATCCCGACTACACCACGGACTGTCTGTGGTACCAAGAAGTCAAACGTCCGAGCACCCGACGCCGTGGTCGATGCTTCAACTTGCGTTTGTCCAAGCCCTGGAAGTGGAAAGAACACACCGTACTGAACCATTCCGTAAAAGCCTGGCGCGGGACGGACGTCATGGACTTCGCGTCGATGATTCGACTGAAACTGCAGGGTCGCGTCAATCTCAATCCCGAGGTCAGCGTGGTTGCCGCGCGTGCTTACCCAGTCGGTCGCGCGTGTCCAGACGAT
>JANNCG010000458.1:0-8715 GCA_031386385.1 Myxococcales bacterium | reverse complement strand
GCGATTGTGGACGATCTCATGGATGGCGCCACGGACTCAGCGTCCGATGTGACGCCCGGTTGTATCCCCGCTTCGCTCACGCGTTGTGGACTTCAATGTCTCGACACGACAAGATCGAGCGAAAATTGTGGGGGCTGTGGCGTCCTGTGTCCTGGAGTGGCAAACGGAAACCCAGCTTGCATCGCGAGTCGCTGCACAGTGAACTGCGCGGTGGGGTTCACCATCTTTGGTTCACGGTGCCTGAGCAATTCTATTTATCCACGACAAATTGCGCCCGTTTCGCTCGGCGAGACAACTCTTCGCAGACCTACACTGCGCTGGCAGATGCCCGCTGATTTTGACAGCGCGATTGTAGACTTGTGTCTCGATCGCGACTGCGCAACAGTGATTGAGACGCTCGTCGTTGCGGGATCTTCTGTGCGTCCATCTGCGAGTTTGCCCGCAGGCACACCAGTGTACTGGCGGCTCAGAGGACGCACCGGGGCGCTGATCGCAGGCACCGGAAGTCCTACATGGCTGTTTCACGTCCCGACCCGCGACGCGACCTCGGGCTTGGATACAAGTGGACTGCCGCACCTTGATGTGAACGGTGACGGCTTGGATGACGTTGCGGTGGGCTCACCTGGCGCGTCGCCCGTGGGGCGGATGGGCACGGGCGCGGTGAGCTTGTTCCATGGCGATCCGTTAGGGCTCGCGCAGGTTCCTGCCACTGTACTCGCTGGACAGAGCGCAGGCGATCAGTTTGGCTACTCAGTCTCGACCGCGGGAGATATTAACGGTGACGGATTCGGTGACCTTCTCGTGGCGTCTCCAAGTGCCGCCCCGATGGGCATGATGACCGCCGGAAGAGTGAGCGTTTATTTGGGCAGCGCGATGGGCATCACGGCCGCTCCCGTGCGCGTTTACAATGGGCTGAGCGCCGCAGACTTCTTTGGCTATTCAGTCGCAAGCGCTGGGGACGTCAACGGCGATGGCTTTGGGGACATCATCATCGGTGCCGTTTCGGGTGACCCCGCTGGTCGTCTGAGCGCCGGAACAGCAGACATCTATCATGGCTCAGAAACTGGCACCGGCGCCTCGCCAAACAGAATTCTCGAGGGAGTTCTCGCAGGGGATGGCTTCGGAGTTTCGGTCGCTGGTGCGGGAGACGTCAACGGGGATGGGTTCGGCGATCTTTTTGTGGGCGCCTGGAGTGCGGATATTGGTCCCCTCGTCAACGCGGGTGCAGTCAGTATTTTTCACGGAAGCCCAACGGGGATCGCCGCGGGAGCAGCACGAGTGCTCCCAGGTCCAGTGGCCGGTGAGTACTTCGGACGGTATCTCTCCGCCGCCGGTGACGTGAACAATGATGGCTTCAACGATCTTGTGGTCGGCGCATATTTCGCAGATTTTATGGGACGAGTGGACTCTGGGAGCGCAAGCGTTTTTCACGGGAGCATCACCGGGATTGAATCGGTTGCTACGGTGGTCATTGGCGGTGCCGTAGCGGGTGACTATTTTGGGCGCTCCGCGTCCGGTGCAGGGGATGTCAACGGCGACGGGTTCGATGACATTGTCGTGGGTGCGTACTTTGCGAGTCCAAGCGGACTCTTCCGCGCTGGTAGCGCGAGCGTATTTTTGGGCGGCGCGACCGGCGTTGATGGGGTCGCGGCACGGGTCCTTGAAGGCGGAGCGGTCTCAGACAATTTTGGTATTTCGGTCGCGAGCGTGGGCGATCTTGATGGAGACAAATACAGCGACATCATCGTAGGGTCTTGGGGCGCTGATCCGATGGGCCGCGCCAACGCGGGGATCGCGAGTGTGTTTCAAGGCGGCATCGGGGGCATCTCGATGGTCCCGACGGTGGTCTTGCAGGGCGCCGCTGCGGCAGACAATTTTGGATTTTGTGTCGCAAATCGGGGAGCAGCTTTGCATTGCCGGAGCGGGCAGCACTCGCAGCACGCCCGTGCGTCACGCCGAGCCATCCCAAGCGTCGTACCGCACCCTGCACGAACGTCGACGTAGAGCAAACTGCGCGTCAAATTCCACACATCCGCAGCACCACAGAGCAGAGATATGCAGACACAAGCCGACACAAATTGGCTGAGACAATAGTTTGGAACGTGCAAGCGAGTGCCACGTGGTAAGAGTCGCGCGATCGGGCCTCAACCCACTCGGATCAGCTGCGCTCAACCGCGAATGATGCGCATAGGCGCTCGGCTCACTGCCATATCATCGACCGCGACGCCATCGACAACACAAGCCGCACTAACCGTTGCTAAGCAACACCACCTCAACGACGTCTTCAGCCCTCGCACCGTTTGATACGCGCGCGACACCTTCAGCTTCAATTCGCGATCCCTCAATACCCCGCGTGATCAGCGCCTCACGCACAACCCTCGCGCGGTCCTGCGCCGCTCGCTGTGACACAGCAGCATCAGCCCCTCCTTGAAACGCTTCGATCCGCGCGCGCATCTGCGGGTGATTTCGCAGCGATTGCACGATCACCGCGAGTCGCCCTTGCGACGCGGGTGCAAGGGCACCGCGAGTGTCAAACAACCCACGCAGCGCGAGAACAACACCCCGCGCGTCTGGACGCGGGTCGACAAAAACCTCTCCGCCCGATACCGACGCAAGGACCGCGTCATCGGGTGACTCAGTCGAGGCCATCCGAGCGCTCTGAACCATCTGGGTCGCAGCGGTGTACGCACGACCCGCGGTGGCGAGAGCAACATTCGCACCGGCGTTATCCGCGAGCGTGATCAATGCGCGAACGGGTGATACCTGAGCCTCAGTGGCCCCTAGCAACGTGGCTGCAGCCAGCGCCAGCCGAGCCTGCTGCCGAAGCTCAACGGCCTGCGTCGCACCAGCTACCGTTGCCGCTGGAGACGTCGCAGTTTGCAGTGAATTTGCAGCCCGTTCGCGCTCATCGCTCTCTCGATCTAACCGCGCAACTTGCTCATCGATGCGCGTCTGCTCGTCGTGATCTGCTGTGGTGCGAGCTTGCGCTTCACGCTGTCGCGCTTGCGCTTGTCTCACTCGCGCTTGTGTCGCTGCCCATGCGAGGACCAACTCCGCGTCCCGTACCTTCGCGACGCGATCGTCACCCGTTGCTTGCTCTGCAGCTTGTACTGCCCGAGCGAACTCAGCAAAAGCTTCTGGAGCATCGCGCTGAACTTGGGTGGCGAGGGGACTGCGACTGAGCGCTGCAAGTGGATCAATGCTCGATGCGCGGACAGTCTGAGCGGTGCCTGCGCAATGAATCAACGACCATGACAGCAATGAAATAGCTGCAATAGACCTAGCCGTTTTTGTATATCGTGGCTTCATTTTGGACCCGATCCCGCGCGCTCGGTACTTCTGGCCGCCTGCGTCGCAGCGGCGCTCGCGCGGTTGTTAAGCGCAGTTTGTTCTGCGCGTTGGGACAGCTGCTCCGCGAGAACCCTTCGTTCAGTGGCCCGCTCAAGCGCGGCCCGCGCCAAGCGAGCGGCCTGCCGTTGATCCGCCGCCCGTTGCTCAAGCTCAGCGGCGCTCGCCTCGGCACGAAGAGCCTCAATTCTACCCCGTAAAACACGAGCCAAAGCCGCGATTGCGCGATCCGCAGCGTTGGCGCGAGCGGTCTGTCCTCGTTGCACACTCTCAACCTGCTCCGCCGCGAGCGCCTCCGCTCGACCGCTCAAATCGGTAAGTGTACCGAGCTCAGCAGCGGTCAGGTGCAGCTCTTCCCGTGCCGTCGTGATGGGCGCCAAAACACGGTCAAGCCGCTGATCTGGCGTGGGGCTGCGCATTTGGCCGTAGCCAACGGACGAAAACCCGAGAATTAACGCAATCGTTAGCAATTGTACCGATTGGGGCGATTGTACCGACCGTAGGGGTCGCTGAGATCTCACCATACGCGCCGAAAGGTACTCGGAGTCCGGCCAAGATGCTCGCACAATTGCATTGCGTGATTGACCCCGGACGCCTGACGTAAGTAGGGTACCGGCCCAGAGCAGTGTTAAGTTGCATGTTCTTCCGGCGTCGGTGCATCGCCTGCAGTTGCCTGCGATTGTCCGACGCCCATGCCACTAAACATCGAGGCAAGCTTCAGTGATTGAACGAGTTGTTCTCCATCAGAGTCGCTTTCGAACTCCGGGGTTGGTTCCGGACGCACGTGGCGTAGCGCTTGGACCTTTAGGGTTGGTGCTGTTGCAGTCGACAGAGCGGCTTGTGAGTTTTTTGCGCGCTGCTGGCGAAGAGGGCGCTCTCGATGAGCTCCTCGACGCGATGCGTATTCTTCAAGTGCTATCTCCACTGCGGACCCGCGAAATGGTCGTCGAGGTGCAGGCCTCTTCGTCGCACCGGATGGATCGCATCGCGGCGGTCGCGCGGTTGATTGGAGGCATGGTCTTTACCGGCTCCGGTCGGCATTTTGTGAAGTACCGAGACGCGCAAGCGCCCTTCGGCTATGACGCCGGAGACCTGCTGCCCGACCCCGGAGATCTCGCGCTTTACCACGATCGATTTTCGCAACCGTACAAGATCGATCGGACCGTGGGAGTGCGAGATTTGATCTTGCGCCTTGCGCCGGTGCACGTCCCGCGTTCGCGCGCTGAGTCACCCCGGGCGATGTATGCGCTGATCCGAATCGGCTTGGGCGAGTCCGTCATCGGCTACCTCTCTCGATGGAATGCCCCCGCCCGTGTCGCCCTCGTCGAGTGGGAACGCGGCGGCACCTCGTCCACCGTCGAGCGCGCGTACCTGTTGCAAATGATCCAGCCGCAGCCACGATTTGTGCAGCTTATGAAGTCTCTCCCCGGCGTGATGGTGTTTATCCCGGACGGAGAACGAACGGCCGTAGAGCTAGGATTTCGACATCCCATTCCCTTAACTGCGTGCGCTCCGTTGTTTGGCTCTGACGAGATGATTTTATTTCGCGCTGGCGGCGAAGGCGCGGTGGTGCTTCCGCAGCGACCGCCGTTCATTGACGTCCAAGCTGTCACGAGCTTGGCAGCGACCTCCGATGAGCCCGCGCAGCGCGTGAAGGTCCTCCCGATCCAGGGCAAGTTTTCACTGTCGCTCTCGTTGGTCCCAAACCCGGTTCCTCCTCGGCGCGTGAGCGCGCTGGTCGCGTCGTTGTCAGAGCAAGACGCTATCGGCCGAGCGCTCTCTCTTTTGCCCCCCAGCGCTCTGGCGCGGGTTAGCGCGGCGTTTACCGAGGATTCGATCTATTTGTACGGTCCCGATGGCGTGCAAAATATTCCGATTGGGACGCTGTACGAAGAGCTTGGGCAAAACGTATTTGTTCCTCTTGGCAAGATGATGTCCCCTCCTTTGCCTCCTGACGTGCTCAAGCAGATCGCCAAAATTGAGGGCGGTCAGCGTGTGTTTTTAAGTGAGGGTCGCTGGCCGTTAACCGTCGTTCCTGAGAGTGCATTCGTCCCTGCAACACGGCTGTTGGTCTCGGATGTTCCTGTGCACGAGGACTCACCCATCACCCCTCCGTTAGATGGCGACAGACCACTGCCAGACGTTTGGCCCAACGCGCCGGGTCTGCTTGCGGCCATGACGTCTACCGGAGCCCGAGGGGCAATGCCTCCGCCTCGCGATCTGTCTGCAACCGCGCTGCAAAATCTCACACCTCCTGTGTTTCAGCTGCCCAATCCAAACCGACCGCCCACTGCGGGCGGCGATGGAGGATCGGGTGGCTGAACCGCTCGACGGGTTCGTGAAGAATTTTTTGACGCCACTCGCAGCGGGTGGTCCCGTGATGGTCGATGGACTGTTGGGCCCCGGAGCGCTTGAGGCAATGGTCTGCGGCCCAAAGGGGCACGCGATGGACATGGTCGACGGCAAGGTCATGGCCGACTGCATCGTGGCGGCTCGCGCGGAGCTCACCCGACTCGGACCGACCACCGATTTTATCACCCTCACTCCCGATGTGATTGGGCTTGGCGTCGTTTGGCATAACCTTATCGCTCTCACTCACCCAGAGGCCTCCACGCGCACGGGTCTGCGAAAGAAAGTCAAAGAGTGGGGCGACTCGATGCTCGAGTGGGTTGAGCCGCCAAAGACTGCACAAGAAGTCGCGCTTCGTCAGTCCATCTTCGGACGTCTGAGCGAGCTCGGTCGCGTGGATACAAAAGTGAATTTCTGGGCAGGAGAAGCAGAGTTTATCGGCATTTCTCCTCCCAATCGGCTCGTTGCATGGAAGAGCTTGCGCCGTGTTGAAGAGCTTAAGACCCGCAAAGATTTTTTCGGCCTGATGCAGACCCTCAGTCACGGCCTGGTCGAGCTCGACTTGCTCCCACAGGCCACGCTCGCGCTTCAGTACTCACCGATGACGGACCTGTCGATGAGCGACCGACCCGAAGGCGTGATCGCGTTTCGATGGACCCCATCGTTGTTGTCCATGCTCACTGATCCGCCTCTTCGGGGTGCCGCGATCCGCGTGGCGCTCCGCTCTGGGGCGCGAGGACCTGAGGCGGTGACCAAGCACTTGCAGCTGCTTGAACGTGCGACAGCGCGCTCTCTGCTCGAGGGATTGCCCGGTCCAGCCGCCGGCGTTTTGCTACTTTTTCACTTAGAGCTCTTTGTCTGTGAGGCGCTCGCGCGTGGAGCGCCATTGGCCGATCTGCCACTCACTTGGGAGCTCATCGCGCTGCTTGGGTCCGCCCGCGCCGCGCAGCTCTGTCAGCTTTCTGAACAAACCTTTTCTGCAGCGGTCTCGCTCGGTGACCGCTCGATTCGCCCCTCACCTAATGGTCCTGCCGTGGCGCTCGCGCACCGTGCAGGCGTGTTGGAGATTGCATCTTGAGTCAACAGTTTGTGCAACGCCTACGCACCATCGCGCGGACGTTAGAGGCCCAGTTTTTAGGGAAGCAAGAGACGATTCGTCTGTTAATTCTCTCAGTTTTAGCCGGTGAGCACATCGCGCTGATTGGTCCGCCTGGGACCGCGAAGAGCGCCGTGGTTCGCGCGTTCGCTCAGCTGATCGATGCGCGATACTTCGAGTATCTGCTCACGAGGTTTACGGAGCCAAACGAGATCTTCGGACCGGTGGACATCCCCGCATTTCGTGAAGGCACGTATCGGCGCCGTACGGAGAACATGCTCCCGGAGGCAGAGGTTGTCTTCTTGGACGAAATTTTCAAGTCCAATAGCGCGATCCTCAACTCGCTGTTGACCGTGTTAAACGAGCGCAAGTTTAACAACGGCTCGACGGTGATTGATGTTCCGCTGCTCTCAGTGATTGGTGCGAGCAACGAGGTGCCTCAAGACGAGTCGCTCGCGGCTATTTTCGACCGCTTTTTGCTTCGCGTGAAGAGCGATCACCTCGACGCGTACCACTTTAACGACCTCATCGGAAAAGGCGTCCAACAAGAGCTTCTGAAGCTCAGCGGGCGGCAAACCGTGCAGCCACTCGCGAGCGCAAAAGAGGTCTGGTCCGTCCGCGCAGAGCTCGCTCAGCGTATGCAATTGCCCGATGATTTGCTCGCAACATACAAATCATTGGTGCTGTCGATTCGCGCGGAGGGGATCTCTCTGTCCGATCGCCGAGTGGTCAAATTGGTCAAGCTCTTGGCCGCGAGCGCCTTTTACGACGGCCGCGCTCAGTGCGACTCAAGCGACCTCGCGGTGCTCAAACACTCGTGGAACACCATTGAGCAAGCCGAGATCCTTGAGGGGATTATTACGCCCGTTCTGGAGGCGCACTACAAAGCCCACCCCGAGGCGCGAAGGGCGGTCAGCGCGGATATTTCTCTCGATGCGCTGCTCACAGAGCTTCAACGAATTCGCGCGGCCCTCACCTCGGGGACACCTGTCTCCGACCTGCAACTATTCGCACACATGCGCGCGATCACAGAAATCAAAACCGCTCTGCAGTCCATTGGTTCAGACCCTGCGAAGCGCGCTCTTGCGGACGTCGATCAGCTCTTGGAGCACATGTTTAGGTCCGGGCGTGCCGTCGGTTAACCGGTGTTGAGCCTTGGGTTTGAAGCGCTCTGCTGCAGTCGCAAAGAGTGCCCGATCGTTTAGTCGAATTGTTTATCTCGCGAGCTGTTCATGACCAACATTCTCACAGTCCAAGAGCGACGCGTTTATGGATCTCTCGCGGTCTGTTGTGTCCCCAACGCAACGGGAACCATGGGCACTCGCCCGCTTACTTGGTACAATACGTTGTGCCGCTTGGGGATCACGGTTCCGTTCTTCGTGGTTCACGATCTGGGAGCCATTTTGCTCGGGACACAGGCACCGTTTGCCCCGAGACCAAACCTCTTTAGCGACGCGAGCTTCGGGTTTACCAACACAGAACGCGTCGGCTTGATGCAGCAATACGCCGCAGTGCTCGCCGAGGTCGCTGAGACCGACGTAGCGGCTATCTCGGCGAAGGCGAACGTCGAAGATGCCGTGATCGCGACGGTCTTGGCCCGCGCGCTGACACCCCTCAATGACCGATGGAAGGGGCCACGCGCGTTTGAGCCAGTACAGCCCAACGCCGAAGTCATGACCCTGGCCATGTCGCAGCTCTCCACCGCGTGGAACAGTACCGACCGCCGAGTCGAGCTCGATTACCTCAAGCACTTTTGCGCATCTCGACTGCCATTGCTGCTCGCCCTCGAGCAGATTGACCTCGATACGCTAGAGCTATTGCGGATGTTTGGACGCGAGGCTGGCTCACTGCCCGAGACCGAAATCGTCGACCTGCTCAATGTGTTTTCGTCGCCGGATGCCAATGACGTGGTGAACTTTTCG
>JANNCG010000429.1:0-1867 GCA_031386385.1 Myxococcales bacterium | reverse complement strand
GGTCTCGGGCTGCGCGAACATCCCACCGGGCGAGCCACCGAGCAGCACAGTGTTTGTCACCCAGCGCGGCGCCGACGCATTTTTTCTCGCCCGCGCCGAGCTTCGCATCCCGCTCGGCTCATTGGGCATCGCGCTTGATCTCTTCGCAGACGTCGGCAACTCGTGGAAGGACATTCGCCATGTGTTTTCGCTGCTTGTTCCGCGGTTTTCCCCCGGCTTCGGCGTGCGCTACATCAGCCCCATCGGCCCCGTCGGGATCGACATCGGCTTCAACGCCACCCCCACAGTGATCACCTCAGGGGGCGTGACCACCTACGCCGACCCACCCGTCGTCCTGTCGTTCTCCATCGGCTCGGTCTAACCCATCACCCACTTCGCTCTTTGCAAAGTCCCCACTTCGCTCTTTGCAAAGTCCCCACTTCGCTCTTTGCAAAGTCCCCACTTCGCTCTTTGCAAAGTCCCCTTTTCCTTGCTGCGAAGGAAAAGGGGATTTAGGGGATTAGGTCAATTGCGCGGGGTCGCGACAAGCAGCGTCTGCGCTGCGAAGATCGCGACGACGAAGCGACCGCCGTTGAACGCAGTGAAACGCCGGACGCGCAGTCGATCCGCGCAATTCGCTAACATACATAACTTATAAATGAGCACGCATACACGCACCGAAGGTGCTTGCGTGCGAGGGTTGCGCAGGGCGCACGGGGTCGCCATGGCCCACTGGGCGAGGGTACAGCGGGTAGGGCACAATGCGCTCTAACCCCGTGGGACCTATGACACTTCGCGCAGCGAAGTGCTTCTCGCAGAGAATACGCTTGTGAAAGCGTGTGCAACGAGCAGAGCGCATTGCGCAGGGCGCATTGCGCAGGGCGCATTGGGAAGCGTGCATGGGTTCGGTCTTGATGGCACACTGGCTTCAGAACACGCTTGATCCGCACGTTCCACGGAGCGCGGCCGCGAAACGGGTGACCGCCGAAGCGAGAACCGGCTGCTCAGCCAGCTCTACCTCGGCCACGCCGCGGCCTCAGTCGCATCACAACATTCGCGACAGAAATGCCGAACTGATCACCCACCACAGGACCCTCAAGCACGCGTGTCGGAAAGATGGCGATGCCCCCCGCGCTGCCTTGAAACAGAGTCGCCGTCCCAGCCTCCATGCGTCCACCAGGCCTCGCGTAATTCGCTCCTACCACGAGATCGGCAAAGCCATCACCGTTCACATCCCCCGCGCTCGCCACTGAACGGCCGAACTGAGCACCCGCCGCAACGCCTTCGAGCACACGGATTGCAATCGTTGGGACGCCCATCGCGCTTCCGTGAAATACACTCGCTGTGCCAGCTAGTGCGCTTCCGGCAGGACCCGCGTAATACGCTCCTACCACGAGATCGCCAAAGCCATCTCCGTTGACATCGCGCGCACTCGCCACTGAATTCCCAAGCAGATCGCTCGGTAGACCGCCTTCAAGTACACGGGATGGTATCGCTGGTACTCCCATCGCACTTCCGTGAAATACGCTTGCCGTCCCGGCGTTATTGCGTCCTCCAGGATCAGCGGCAAAAGACCCAACGACAAGATCGCCAAAGCCATCGCCATTCACATCCCCAGCGCTCGCCACTGAATTCCCGAACTGATCGAGCGTTAACACACCTTCGAGCACACGGGTTGGTATCATCGGAACTCCAATCGCGCTTCCGTGAAATACACTCGCGGTCCCGACGTTCATGCGTCCACCTGGACTCGCCAAAAGGGCACCAACGACCATATCGCCAAAGCCGTCGCCGTTCACGTCCCCCGTGCTCGCCACTGAATAGCCGAACGCATCGTTCGCTAAAACGCCTTCGAGTGTACGGATTGGTAGCATCGCCACGCCCATCG
>JANNCG010000425.1:0-4187 GCA_031386385.1 Myxococcales bacterium | reverse complement strand
TACGATCAGCAGCTGGTCCCCGGGACGCTGTTTTTTGTCTCGCCTTACGTTGGACTAGAAGCGGGAATCGCGATCGTCGCCAACAAAGATGCGCTCGCGGGAGTGCGTGTTGCGGCTTTTCCGATGGGTGGGTTGGAGCTGCGATTTATAACCGGCCGGTGGGTGCTTGGGTTTCGTCCGGTGGGTTTTTTGATTCCGGTGTTTGTGGGAGAGCCGCAGAGAAGTGGAGTTCCGGTTCAATGGGATATTTTGTGGGACACTGCGGTGACTCTGGGTGGGACGCTGTAGGCGCCGAAGCGTCAACTACGTCAACCAGCGATACACGCGTTTGAATGATACAATTTTTGAGCAATGGTTGGTCGCCCGAGGATATGAGTTGAAGTCGCACCCGGGTGTGCGTGGACACTGTTTGCGACGCGCACCCGCCGTGAATGCTGAAGTTTTGCTGGGGGTACACCGAGTTGCGCCAGCGGATGTACTCGATCCAGTGGTCCGCACAGATCGAGTTAACGGGGACTAAGGACGATGGTAATCGAGTCCGAAAACGTATTCGTCTGCCAAGCGCGATCACGCGATGGGCGATGGATGACCGTCACTGGGTAGTACATCGGGTGCGTAACCGAAATGCTCATCTCACCCGAGCACGCACCTTGAGCCGCATATTGTGTCACCACAGGGCCGACAGCTTCGCTACCGGATCCGTCGGTGTGCGTGACTGCGAGCCGCGCATTTAACACCGGGGCAGAGTTGGGGCCGGTGACTACTTTGATATCCAGACAGCCCACAAATCCGGGCCCTGACGCGCAGCCAGAACCGCCCAGCAACGCAAGAATCAACGACAAACAGCTCAGTTTCCTTTGGATGTTCTGTTTCATTTCTTCATCTTCCTTTCTTTATTTATTGCGTCGGGAGTACTGCATCAATCACGCGAAACATCGGTGCCGAGCCGTTGCGCGCGAATACAAGTGATACATTGTTTTGCCACGAGACGACCCGCAGCGAGCGATCGAACGAAACCGACGCCCAGTTCACCCACGGATGATTGGCATTTCCTTCGCCGATCCAAACGCCATCGTTGCGAATCGTCCGCATGCGAACTAAGCCTGACTCAAGCGTGGTGACAAGCTTCAGCCGAGTTGGATTGTTGACACCATTCGCCTGAAACGGAACAACGACCGCATGTCGCGTGAGCGTCGAAGGCACGCTCGTCCACTGCCACACAGCGTTGACCGCATCAAACCTGCCAATTTGCACATCAACGCTTGTATGCGCGACAAGATAGACATCCGTCCCATCCGTGATCGCGGAATCAAGTGTGAGGTTTGACGCCAAAATGTTCCATCCCTGCCAGGTCACGCCAAACCCGTTCGGGTCGCGCGTCATCCGCGCGTGAACGAGATTGCCGTTCACGTCCTGAGTAAATGACTCTGCTGAATTGGGAGAGGCGCTCACGACTTGCATCCGTGTTGTGTGCGACAGCGAGCGTTGCGTTGGCAGACTGGCCCACTGTGATTGCCATGCAGGCGCCTGGTTGCCGTCCCAACGGGACTGCCACCACAGCGCTCCATTCCACGTGACAGAAAACAGCTCTGACCACTGCGCTCCACTTCGAATTGGCGTCACTCCCGTCGCGAGAATATCAAGCGGAAACGCTGACCAACCGGTATAGTTTGCAGCGCCAGCAACGTCTCCTGGAATTGTCGTTGTCACGTTGGTAAAGAGGTCTCCATTGATGTCTCGGACAAACAACTCGATGCGGTTCGACGTGGCTGAAGCCAACATGGAGAGATCTCGATTGGATCCAAAACCAGCCGCAGGAAGATGTGTCCACGACACCACGGGGCTGTTCACTGTCCATGCGCCACCACGCAGCGTTCGATAGGCAACCTGGCCGTTGGTGATTGCAGCGGTGTGAATGTTGATTCCGTTGACGTTGCCTACCTCGATTGGTGTGTCCATTGAGAGATAGTTGTCGCCGACCAACCGCTCTTGATAGGTCGCCGCAGCCATCCCGTGGTTAAGCGTAGCGCCAACCCGATTGGCTGCAAAAATCCAAGCAGGTTGCGCATGCCCAACGCGCGTCAAAAAGTCCCGAAGCCGATACGGGGTGACAAAGGCGTGCCCATTCAGAGCGCGATGCATCCCAACAAGGGACGCAAAAGCTCCCCCTATGATGGCCGATGCCGAAGACGTGCCGCCGAAGTCATCAGTGTAGCTTTGGTTCGAGTCATCGTCGATAGAAACCAAATCTGCTCCGTAGCCAAGAGTCTGAACCTTGTCGCCCCAGGCTGACAAATCCACTCTAGGTCCAGCGCTGGAAAAATACGCGGTATCGTGACCGCCGGAAGAATCCGCCCCGCTAAACACGGCGCCGACCATGATTGCTCCTGAATCTGTAGGACTGCCTTCGGACACTCGTGGCACCCGAGTCGTTAAATCAACTCCACCATTGGCAGAAGGTTCAACAACGATGATTCCATCGGCCGCCGCCAGCTGAATGTTGTCCTTTTCAAGACCCCAATTTTCCATTGGCATCCAATTTGGTCTACAAAATACTCCCTGCTGCGATTCAGGCTGTGCTGTGCGACAAGCGCCGGGAATCCACCCATCCCATCCTTCTTGCTCGATAACGATGACATCGCCTCGCGTGAGCCGTTTTCGTGCCTCGTTGATGGCACGCCCGACGCTCCAACTTGGGACTCTGTCGGGCGACGAATGCCGCACAAACGTCTGCGTCGCGATGCCTTGAATGCCGAATCCGCCAGCGCAGCCCGCGATAACCCCGAAGGTCGCAGTGCCATGGTCCTGACCATAAATGTTGTCGCCTTCAATTGTTTGAATGTCTGGTAGATCTTCGTGATCGAAAAAGAATCCCCCTTCAACATCAATCAAGCTCGATCCTAGTCCACGACCGCCTGGCACATTCCAGGCGAATTTCACATCGTGACCATGCGTCGCGATTCCCGCTGCAAGCGTGATGGTGCTGGGCGCCAACAGATGGATCTGCCCCAAACTGTCGGGGGCAAATGTTGCGAACTCGAAATTAGGTGTCGGCGTCCCCCAATCAGTGCACGCCGGGCGGTTGCGGGGAGCGCTGGTCCGAGGTGCTGCGTACACCGACTCAACGACATCAAGCGCTGCGAGTGCGTCAATCGCCCGCTGTGTCTCCACAAGATCCGTGGTCCGAAGGTTGATCGCGATCCACGAGTGCAAATCCGCCAACTGATGCCCCACCCGATCCTCCGCCGCCAACCGTCGCTCGTCTTCATCGGGCAACGGATCACCGACTCCCGACTCAATCAGCGCGTTTGGCCATCGAGCCAACACTGCTCGCGCTTGCACTAGTCCGCCTTGCACGTGACGGGGCTCCAGTTGAAACGAGAGCAACCGCTCATCATCGTCCGCCGTACGCCGAGGATCAACTCCTAGCTCCCCACGCACCGCACGCACGCGTGAGCCGTCGGCAAACTTCACCCGCAGCTGCCCTCCATAGACCCCTCGTTCATCCAATCGGTCGCTGAGCTTCTTCGCCAGCCGTCGCAACGGTCGCAGTGCCTGTCGGTTTCGCCTCACGGGTGCGCCATCACTCGCACTCGCATCCGCCCCGACAACATCACTTGCAGCGCTTAGCCCTTGCGACTGCAGCTCAATCGGCGAGCCACAACCCAGCGGAAACGCCATTGCTACACACACACCTTTTACGTCTTAATAAACTCATCGTTTTCCCTCAATTTTTGCTTTCCGCCACTCGTGACGATAGCCTGAATGTTTCGCCTTTTGCTCAATCACGGAGACTCCTCGATCGTTGTGACTTGCACAGCGATCTGATCGGCTTCTTTGGTGTCCAACTCTGAGCCATGGGCCCCACAAACCAAAGATTACCTATACGGTGTAGCAGACGTCGTGAGTATTTCAAGTGCCCCCAACCTTTTTGTCCCACTCCGTCGGCACCGTCACGCATCCGTCACTCACCCACCCTGCAGAACGAACGCCGCACGCAGCGCAGAGCGGACAAAGAACATGGCGTGCTCGAGAAGCAATTGCTGGCGTTGTTTGAGGCAAACGGCGTGAGCTTCGTAGAGCGTGACCGACGGCCCAATGACGTCGCTCTTGTGCTTACCGAGTCTCAGTTGTCCAGATTGCCCGCTTGACTCACACCCGGGTGTTGAGCGCTGCGCACCCGGGTG
>JANNCG010000403.1:0-8489 GCA_031386385.1 Myxococcales bacterium | reverse complement strand
GTGAAGTACTGCTCCGATCGTGTGGGTCGGGTGTCCGATGAGCCCGCGCACCAAGCAGAGGGCGACTCGATGGATAACCTTGATGACGACGAGAAAAAAGAGCGCAAGGTTCGTCCGCTTCGCAGTCGTGCAGAGCGTGACGAAGCGGCGGACATGCTTGACGTTGAGGTGATCGGATCATTCGGAGAAGAGCGACCACAGCGACGTCGTGGCGATGACGACAACGAGTCCCATGATCCCTTTCGCGCGCTCGATGGCCAGACTGAGAGCTTGGACGAAGATGACCTCTCTTTGGACATTGAGGACGACGCTTTGCTGCTTCGGTTGTACCAAAAAAAGCGTGGTCCCCTGCGAAAAGACCGAAAAAATGTGCTCTTGTACGAGCATGTCTTTATCGACGAAGCGCAAGACCTCTCGCCGCTTGAGATGGCGGTGATGTTGGATTGTGTGACGCCAGCTCGAAGCGTGACGCTTGCGGGAGATACCGCGCAGCGCTTGTTGATGGACAACGGGTTCACCGATTGGAAGGACGTCCTCCGCGACCTCGGTCTTGAGCACGTGAACGTTGAGCCCCTTCGGATTGGATATCGTTCAACCGCTGAGGTGCTTGAGTTTGCTCGAGACGTCTTGGGTCACCTTGCAGAGCCAGAGCCACCGGTTGCGACCCGCTCAGGTGCACCCGTTGAGGTCCATCGCTTTGGCGACACCGGCGCCGCGATGGCGTACCTGGGCGAGTCCCTTCGGCAGCTGATGCTTGATGAGCCACGTGCGAATGTGTGCGTCATTACACGCGATCCAGAGCGCGCGGATTTGTACCACCGAGGGCTTGAGAAGGCTGAGGTTCCGCGGTTGACGCGCGTGAAGAACCAAGACTTCACGTTTAAGAGTGGTGTTGAAGTCACTGATGTTCGCCAGGTCAAAGGACTTGAGTGGGACTACGTTGTGCTCTGTGATGTGACCGAGAACATGTATCCCGAGAATGACGAATCCAGACACCTGCTCCACATCGCGGCGACCCGTGCGGCGCATCAACTCTGGGTGATTTGCGCGGCACGCCCAAGCCCGTTGTTGCCTGAGCGGTTTCGAGAGTAGGGGCGAGCCTTCAGATAGAGCCACGGGGGCAAACATGGCGCGCGAGGGGGCGGTTAAACATGCGAAATATGACTGAAACTCCAGGCATTTTGCGGTTTCTGTGCTGCCGTTCGTAGAAGATAATGGTGATGTTAGAATTCGTGTCACAGATGTTAATTTCGTGTCACACCTGGTAATTGACAGGTAGTTGTATTGTTTGTCGAAGGACCAATGAGAAATCTTTCCTCGTTTGAAATCTGATCTGATTGACAGTGCGTTTGTTTGGGAGGCAAACTGCCGTCACTTTCAAAAAACGTTGGAGGATGAATGTCACCGAAAAGTAAATGGCTCACCACTGCACTCATTGCAATGGCAGCAATCAGCGGAGGCCTAGCGCTTCGCTCTAAGCGAGTACAAGCAGCGGATCACCTTGATCCCCCCGGACGCACCAATCCGGATAACATGGGTATGGACCGCAATGCCGACATTGCAGACGTCTTTGCCTGGCACCGTGGAATGGGCGCAGAACAATCCGTCGTATTGGCGTTGGCGTTCTCTGGACCCAACGCAGCAGTCGCCGGACAGAAGATGGCCTGTGACCGTGGCGTGCTGTACAACATCCACATTGACAACACTGGCGACGGCAATGAAGACCGCGTGTTTCGCGTTCGCTTCGGCCTCGACTCAGCGATGAACTGCTTTGCTCGTTGGGAAGGACTCCCCGGTACAAACGGCGCAGTCACCACCCGCACCGAGACGAACATCAGCGTGGGCGGCGGCGTGAGAGCGTTCGCTGGTCTCCGTGACGACGCTTTCTTCTTCGACCTTACGGGCTTTCGCGAAACCCTCGCGATGGGTACTTTGCGCTTTGTGAACGATCGTGACTTCTTCGCACGCAAGAACACCTCGGTGATCGTGGTTGAAGTCCCTGCGAGCACGATCAACGCGGGTCAAAATACACTTCGCGTGTGGGCAACCACCGCGCGGGCAAACTGAACGAGAAGCGAAGGAGAAAAATCATGAAAAAACTGACATACACGCTTCTTTCACTCGTTGCAGTGACCGCAGCTATGAGCACAGGTTGTTCAACACCACCCGCAGGCAATGACGCTGCAGTGGACGTCCCAACAGCCACCGTCGACAACCCAACGGTGGGCGTGGACAACCCCAACCCAACGGTCGACAACCCCAATCCAACCGTCGACAATCCAAATCCAACGGATGTACCGAACATGATGGGTACCCCATGCGCACGATATTGCGCAGCGGTGACCGCTTCATGCGCTGGTGCAAACGCCCAGTTTGTGGACGCTGCTGATTGCAACACTTGGTGTGCAGCAGCGAATATCCCAACGGGCACCGCAGGCGCAGTAGATGGCAACTCTCTCGAGTGCCGTATCTATCACGCTGGTGTCGCGATGGGCATGCCAGCCGCACATTGTCCACACGCTGGTCCTTCCGGCGGCGACGTTTGCGGTATGGTGAACTTCAACAACGCAATGCCGGTAGCCTTCACACGAGTTGATCGTATGGGTATGCCTGCAGTGTCGACTGTTCTCATTGGCGCTGCTGCCAAGAACCGATACAACGACGGCAACCCATCTGGGGACAGCACCTTCGTTCCTGATTTCGCCGGGTCGCTCATAAGTCTGCACATGGCCCTTGATGATGACTTTGCTCGCCTGAACTTCACAACCTGCAGCATGGTTACCCAAGTAAACATGTTGCCAGAGTGCCTTGGTCAAGAGTTTGCGGCTGGCCGAACTGTCGCGAGCCTCATTGTACCCAACGATGTCCTTCGTTTGGAACTCAACGCTCCCGCTGGCTTCCCCAACGGACGCAAGCTTGCAGATCCAGTGATCGACGTCACCCTCGCAGTCCTGTTCTTGCGCATCAATCGCACGGGCCCAGGTATGTGCGGAGCTGTGCCTTGCTCACCTGGAACACTCGCTGGCGTTCCGGTTAACCCCGCACGCAACGACGTGAACATGGGAATGTTCCCAGACACGTTCCCATACTTGCTCCCAGCACAAGCACCGTAGTGAGATTGAGCGACGAAAACCTGCAGAACTGTTAGGAAGCTTGTGGCCTTCATGAGCTCAATCTACCGCGCTGCAGGGTTCGTCCTCTCTCTAAGTCTCGCCACAACCTCAGGAGCTACGCTCTCGGGTTGTCGGCGCACGCAGACACTTCAAGGGCAAGGTCACGCAACGGCTTCAGTCGACGCTTCGACCGCGCCCGTGGCCGCCCGCAATTTGCCGCCCGCCGTTGTGGCGCTTGATCGCGAGGTCGCGGCGCTTGAGGTCTTGGTGACACGTCGCCCGGACGACTGGGTGAATCTTGAGCAAATTGCCACACGATATCTTCAGCGTGCCGGCATGACGGCGGACTATCAAGACTATGCGCACGCAGAGGATGCGCTCAACCGAGCGTTTCAACATGTACCCGCTGGAGCCGGTCCGATCCTTGTTCGAGCGCAACTAAACTATACCCTTCATCGGCTTGACCGCGTGAGCGCAGATCTAGACGCGATTGGTCGCTGGGCTCTCACGCCCCCCTCGGTGCGCGACGCCGCACGTGAGCTGCGTGCAAACGTGGCGTTTCACTCGGGCAACTACGACCTCGCACGAACGACATACGAGCAGATCCTCGTGGACGATCGCGGGCTTGAGAGCCTCGTCGCATTCGCGCTTTTTCGTTGGAAAACAGGCGATTTTGTCGCTGCCGAAGCGTTGCTCACCGAAGCAGATACCGCCGGCGCACGGCGTGATGTGCTGGTACGTGGCTGGCTATGCTTAGTCCGTGGTTTGTACGCGCTCGATCGTGGCCGATACGACGAAGCGCTCACGCACTATCGTGCAGGGCTTGTATTTCGTCCAGGTTATTGGTTGTTAGAAGAGCACGTCGCTGAGATTCTTACGCTTCAGGGCCACACCGATCAGTCCCTCCCGGCGTACTTAGATTTGATCGCGCGAACGAACAACCCCGAGTTTATGGATGCGGTCGCGAGCATCTTCGAAAAGCAGGGATATCACAGTGTTTCTGCCGCATGGGTGCTCCGCGCGAGGGCGATCTATGATGCGCGGTTGCGACAGTTTCCCGAGGCCGTTGCTGGTCATGCGGTTGAGCATTTCTTAGAACACGACTCGGCCCGAGCCGTCTCGATCGCAGAGGCCAATGTGCGTGCACGACCGGGCGGCGAAGCGCAAACGCACCTCGCACGGGCGCTGCTCAAGGTGGGCCGCACCGCAGAGGCGCGAACGGTCATTGAGCGAACCCTCGCCACGATCTGGAACACCGCTGAGCTTCACGCCGCGGCGAGCGCCATCTTTGCTGCTAGTGGGGATACGGCCCGCGCAGCGGAGCAACGTCGGCTCGCGCTTGCGATCAACCCACACGCATTTGACGAGTAAATTCGCTAAAAATCTAGCTGTGCTCGCTGGTGGTCTTTTTGCGACGAATTCGCGCACCAAGCGCTGAGAGCCGCTGCTCGATTCGCTCGTACCCTCGATCTAAGTGATACACCCGTGAGATCTCGGTGATGCCCTCGGCCATCAACCCAGCGATCACCAGACACGCGCTCGCTCGAAGATCCGTCGCCATCACCGTTGCTCCCGCGAGCTTGTCTACGCCGGTGACAATCGCGACTCGCCCGCGCACTTCAATCCGTGCGCCCATACGCTGCAGCTCGGACACGTGCATGTAGCGGTTCTCGAAAATGGTCTCGGTGATGACTGCGGTTCCGTTTGCGCCACACATGAGTGCCATGTGTTGTGCTTGCATGTCGGTCGGGTAGCCGGGGTGCGGCATCGTGGTGATATCTACCGCACGAACTCTGCCATTTGAGCGCACTCGAAGACCACCTTCTTCGCGCTCAACGGTCACTCCAGCTGCGCGAAGTTTTTGGCACGTTGGCTCCACATGCTCGGGGATCACGCCCTCGACCAAAACATCTCCGCCGGTGGCTGCCGCAGCAATCAGAAAAGTTCCCGCTTCAATACGGTCAGGAATGATCGCGTGCTCCACAGGATGCAAAGTGTCCACGCCCTCAATATGGATGACGTCGGTGCCCGCACCGTCAATCCGCGCGCCCATTTTGTTCAGGACTCGCGCCAGTTCTTCAACCTCGGGCTCTTTTGCCGCGCCGATGAGCTGTGTGCGACCCTTTGCCAGCGTCGCCGCCATCATGAGGTTTTCTGTGCCCGTGACAGTGGCCATGTCGAGATAGATAGTGGCTCCACGAAGGCGATCGCACTTGGCTTCAACGTACCCGTGGTCGAGCACAATCTCGGCCCCCATGGCGGTCAATCCCTTCAGGTGTTGATCAATCGGACGCGCGCCAATCGCACAACCTCCCGGAAGCGATACGCGCGCACGGCCATAACGTGCAACGAGCGGTCCGAGGACAAGGACCGAGGCCCGCATTTGTTTGACCAGCTCGTACGGCGCTTCGGGCTTGTTCAAGCTCCCGGCGCGGACAGTCACAATGGGGGCCGCGACGTTGATCTCACAGCCCATAAATCTCAGCAATTCAGCCGTGGTTTCGATATCTCTCAGCGCTGGAACATTGCGAAACGTACACATCCCATCGGTTAAAAGTGATGAGCACAAAATGGGGAGCGCGGCGTTTTTCGCTCCGGCAACACGCACCGTCCCGCGAAGCGCGACGCCACCTTCAATTACCAAACTGTCCATCAGGGGGTTCTACGACGCTTCTGGTTAGCGCAGCAATTCCCGAAATCGCACGGGACTGGCCGAATTTAAGCGATGCGGTGCGGCGGCAACGCTGAGCGAGGACGAAATTCGCGCAGTACCAATTTTAAGCTATTGGCCGATCGCGAGATTGAAATTGGCCTGAGCGTCGATTTGCCCGCCAGGACCAAAGTTTTGGCTTCGTGCACGATTGCTGATGCAGGTGGCCAGAGCGGGGTCCGTAGATCCCGTCACGCGGACCTCTGAGGCACGACCCGTCTGACCAACGGTCAGCGTCACGCTGAGTCGCTCGGCGGGGTGCGCTGGGTTGCGGGTGATTTGTTGCTGCCAGCACGAACGAATCACGCCGGTGCGGTTAAACGTCTCAAGCACTTGAGTCGCTCGCATGCTCCCGGTGGGCCCAGCGACGGGCGCCGCGGTCTCTTGACCCGTTGAAGTGCGTGCAGAGACTGTGGGTCCGCCGGTCCCAGGGCCGACTCCGCCAGCGGGATTGCCGCCAAGCAAGCGAGCCATTTCTGCCCGTTGTTCTGCAGTCAATCCGCCAGCACTCGAACCGGTGTTGTGTGCTGCAGCGGTTGGTGTCGTGCCAGTGTGTGGTCGCGCGGTGTTGGTGGTCGGCGTGCTGGGTCCTGTCGCTGTGGCTTGTGTGACCGCAGGCACGTTTGCCGGTGGCACAACGGGTGGTGTTTGCTCTGGCGTGTTCACGTTGATGTTGGCCCCGATTTGCGGATCCAACCGAGGAGTTGGATTTGTTGGCGGCTGAACCGTGGGTTGAACCGTGGGCTGAACCACGGGCACTGCGGGGGGCTGGTTGATGCGTGTTCCTGCGAACAGCCCACCACCTCCAGCGGCGATGACCAGCCCGCCAACAAGCACCCAAACACCCATCGGAACGCCTGATTTTTCAGCGGTCTTCGCTGACTTCGCCGGCGGTGCCACGCTCGGCGTGATGCTGGCGAGCCCTGCGCTCATCGCGACAACAGAACCGGTCGTTGCAGCGGCCGCAGGAGGCGCAGCTTGGACCGCGGGCGCAGCGAATACAAACGCGTCTTTTGCAGGCTCTTTCGTTGCATTTGGCGGCGCTGGGCTCGCCTCTGCCACACTCGCAGCAGCGCTTGATTTAGCCGAGGCTTTCTTGAAAAACTCATCGTCTAACGAGTCTTCAGCCGCAGCTGTTGGCGGTGGCGTTGCAAGGACCGCAGGTCGCGCAGGCTCTGTTTTAACTTCAGCTTTAACTTCGGCTTTTGGCTCTGACGCGACCGGGGGTTTTGTCTCTCGAGGCTTCGCCGGACTTGGGGCTGGGGGCGCCGAAATGGGAGGTTTTTTCTTGGTAGCTGCACCCTCTGCGGTCGCGATCAGGTCCGAGAGGGACGTGAGGCGAGTGGACTCTTCCGGCTCATCGACTGCATCTTTCGCCGGATTTGCACGCGAAATTGAGACTACGTTGTTCGGCGGAGTGCTCTTTTTCGCGCCTGTCCCGATGATGTTCTCGCCGATCTTTTTTGAAGCTTCGCGCAGAAGATCTCTTAGTTCGTTGACCTGTTGCAACGCGCGCCAATCGTCTAGCCCTTCGCGCCACACCAAGGTCTCTGCCGTGACATCCCCGGCGTCGATCTTGGCCAGCATTTCTGCACGCGTAAGGGGCCCAACTGGGACATCCCGAACTCCCGCGTACCAGCCAGTCTCAGACGAGTTTAGCAGCGCAGAGGTACTCGAATCTTTTCTCCGCGGCCCGTCTGTCTGAGCGCTCGTCGTCGCCGAGTTGCTCGTGGTCGCGCGGCTCTCAGAGCCTTGGGTTAAACTCGATCTGAGCGCGTTATTGCTCGGGTTGCTTGGGTTGGTTGGGCTGCTTGGCTTACTTGATATCGCGCTTGTGGGCGCTGTCGATGTAATGGGCTTAGCCGATCCGATGGGCGAGATTTTCGCCGCAGTGGCGGAAGACGCTGCAGTCCCAACAGCTCCCATCGGTGACGAAGAGCCTCGACTCGTTGGAAGTGACGCTCCTCCGCTTGCGCTTGCTGAATTGGGTGCATTGGGTGCATTGGGTCTCGGCGCCGCAGTGGGCAGCGATGATCCAACGGGCTTACTCGGAGTGGACCCAAACGCGGGCTTCGGGGCTGCGGTCACAGAAGGGGCTGGAGATACAGTCGCGCTGGGCAATGGTGCTGGTTTTGGCGCCACCAGTGCGGCCATCGTGCCTGTGGTTCCGCCGGCGGGTGGGATTGACTCAGACCCTGCAAACTCAGCGTTGTCAGAGCCTGGCGCGCCGGGAGGAGGGACGTCACTCGCCTTGACCTCGATGATATGCTCACACTTTTTGCACTTAAATTTCGTGACGGCGCGACCGCGCAATTTCTCGTCGCTGACGTGGTACTTCTGCTTGCAATTTTGGCAGAGAAAATTCATGAAATATCCTTCAACAATCCTTCAACATCGGTGGGTAAAAATGCGGATGTTAGAGTAGTGACAACAAATGTTCTTTGATTTGGGCGCGGGTTGGATCGTCAGGACTCTCGCTGACGGCACGCTCCCACATTTCGATCGCTTTTCGTTTAAATCCGGCCTGTTGATAAAGCACCGCAAGGTTTTTAAGGACCGCAAAGGACTTGGGGTTTAGTTGCAAGCTGGCATCCAATTCTTGGATCGCTCGAAACAAATCTCCCTTTCGTCCAACCAATAACGCCAAATGATAATGCAAACGATAG
>JANNCG010001168.1:0-11032 GCA_031386385.1 Myxococcales bacterium | reverse complement strand
ATCGGCTTTGCCGGCCCTCGCGTGATTGAGCAGACGATCCGACAGAAGCTCCCCGAGGGCTTTCAGCGCAGCGAGTTTTTGCTCGAGCATGGGATGGTCGATATGATCACTCCCCGACACGAGATGCGCGCGCTTATTTCGCAACTTATTGAGCATTTGACAGGGTAATTTTCAGCCTCAAATGACTGAGCGTTCATACGCCGCAGCGCTCACGAAGTTGTACGCGCTCGCCCCACGCGGAATCCACCTCGGCCTCGAGCCCGTCCGCGTCGCCCTCGCGCACTTTGGCAACCCGCAGGACGCCTTCAGAGTGATCCACATCGCGGGGACCAACGGCAAGGGAAGCACCAGCGCGATCGTCGAGCGCGCCCTTCGCGCGACGGGTCGAAAAACAGGTCTGTACACCTCTCCCCATTTGCATCGCTTCGCTGAGCGCATCCGGATCAACGGCGTGCCGTGTGAAAACGACCAGGTGCAACAGTCCCTTGAGCGTGTGTTTGAAGCGGTGGAGTCCGGCGCGATTGATCCGCTCACTTTTTTTGAGGCCACCACCGTGGCCGCGTGGCTTTGCTTTCAAGCCGCGGGCGTGCAAGACGTGGTGCTCGAAGTTGGGCTCGGAGGGCGACTCGATTCAACCAACGTTTGCGTACCGACCGTGTGTGCCATCACACGCATCGCCTTGGATCATCAGGCGTTTCTCGGAGACACGCTTGCGCTAATTGCCAGTGAAAAAGCTGGTATTATCAAGCACGGTATCCCCGTTGTCCTCGGTCCATCGCTGCACTCGGGCGAGGCCCGGGATGCCATTGAGCTTGTGGCAACACGACAGCACGCCCCCATTGTGGACGCTGCGGTGTTGGCGTTTTCGAGCGACCACTGCAGCTCGCTTGTGACGCTCGCTAGCACGCCTGAAGGCGATCCCTCCGTCGAGGTTAAACTGTCGCTAGCGGGCGCACACCAGGTCGAAAACGCTGCCACCGCGTGCACCATTCTGCGAGCACTGCGGGTCCCACAAATGGCCATCGTCGAGGCGCTGCGAGACGCGTCTTGGCCTGCAAGGTACGAGCGGATTGAAAACGTCGTCATTGACGCGGCGCACAACCCCGATGGCGCGCTTGCGCTACGCAACGCCATTGAGCAAGAGCTTGTTCCGAGCGAGCGGCGGGCCGTGGTATTCGGTGCATCGCAGGACAAAGACTGGCCTGAGTTGGTCAACGCGTTGCGCGATTGGGCTCCAGCGGACCGATGGTTTTTGTGCGCCGCGGGGCTGTCGCGTGCAGCGGAGCCATCGCTGTTGCGAACGAAGATTCACGGCGAAATTTGCAGCGGAGTGGTGGATGCGTTGACGCGCGCACGGCACGTTGTGGGCAAGGATGGGCTTGTCGTTGTGTTCGGTTCGATCTTCGTGGGAGCTGAAGCGCGAGCGCACTTGCTTGGCCTTACGGGCGATCCGTTGGTGGGGTTGTAGAACCGTCGACACGTGGTGCTGAAGGGCGTCTGCTACCGACAGCCACCCATGATACACAGCAGGCCGATGGGACAGTTCATCCCGCAGCGACCGCAGTTGCTCGCGTTTGTTTGGAGGTTCACTTCGCAGCCGTTGACCACGTTGCCATCGCAGTTGCCAAATCCGGCGTTGCACGTGAAGCCGCACACTCCGGCTGTGCACGTCGTGACCGCTGCATTCGGGCGTGCGGCGCAGCGAACACCACAGCTGCCGCAATTGAGCGGAGCCGTGCGCACGTTCGTTTCGCACCCGTTAGGCTCGTTGCCATCGCAGTTGCCAAATCCCGCGTTGCACGTCCCGAGCTCGCAGGACCCAGCGATGCAAAATGGAGCCGCGTTTGCGCGAGCAGCACAGCGTGTCCCACAGGTCCCGCAGTTGTTTTCGTCCGTCGCAAGCGTGACGCATGACCCCGCGCAAGCGCTCTGGCCTGCAGGACATCGGCACGTCCCAGCGACACAGGTCGCTCCTGCGGCACATTGATTGCCACACGCGCCACAGTTGGTCTCGTCGCTCGCGACCAGACGACAGGTCCCTGAGCAGGCCACCCCGCCCATCGGGCAAACGCAGGCTCCCGACACACAAGTCGCTCCTGCTGCACATTGGCGGCCGCAAGAGCCGCAGTTAGCCAAATCGGTCGCGAGCGCACGACACGTCCCATTGCAGTTCAGGCGGCCTGCCGGACACGCGCACGCACCTGCCTGACAGCTCGTGCCACCGTTGCAACTGTTGCCACACATCCCGCAGTTGGCAGCGCTCGTTGACAGATCGACGCAGCTTCCCATGCACTGGGTCGTCCCCGGATTGCACGCGCAGCTGCCACCGCGACACGTGCGATTGCCGTTGCACGCGTTGCCGCACGCGCCACAGTTGTTGTCATCCGCGCGTGTGTCAACGCAGGTCATCATGGCGCCCGCGCCGCAAATTTGGTTTGGCGCAGGGCAGTCGAGCATGCACATTCCGCCGTCACACACGGGTCTATTCGGCACGTCCATCGCGGCGTTTGCAACGTCGGCTCGTGCATCGCTTGCGCCGCCATCACCACCCATAAAATTCACGTTGACCTCTGGAACAACGCACTGACCTAGGTCACCACAAGTGGCGTTTTGCTCTCGGCACTTTACGCTCTGAGTACACAGCGCCGCGGGTACGGTAAGACACCCAACTTGTTGAGCTCCGCAAAGCACTGAGAGAAACACTCGCGCCGTCCCAGAGCGGTTCTGAATAAACGAAAAACTCACCGCGCGATCAACACGAATCTCGGGGGACGTCGGCGTGGCGGCCACGACTCCGCGAAGCCACAGAGTCACCGTGCTGTCGCGCCCATCTCGGCGATCTCGCGGAGGCAAAACGCCAATGGATCCCCCCGCGCGAAACGTCCCCGCTCCGAATGCGTCACGAACGAGCCAGAGGTTTCCCGTTGAAACAGCGTTCGCACGTCGAAGTAGATCTTGTGGTGCGACCGTCCCAACAAACGAGAACACCTCGACGGTCATCGCTTGGTTGGCCGGCGCGTCTGTGTCGATAAATAGCTGAATCTCAGTCGCCGGACTAATGCAACCCGTCGCCAACACAGTGGCTATCCCACATCCCGCCCAGAGGCTTGCACGCACGCGTGGTGATCGAGAAGAGTTAACGGGTAGCGCTGCCAACACACCCTAGTGTGACGAATCCTGCATGAAACACAAGCCCAGTAGCCCGTCCGAGCTCGCCGTGCAGAAGGTTGTCAACCGAGCTTAGCGGCAGGAGCCAAGAACACACGTCAGGCCGAGTCTGCAAGAGATCCCGCAGCTTCCGCAGTTGGTTGGACTTGAATACACGTTGGTCTCGCACCCGTTGGCGGGCAGTCGATCGCAGTCACCGAACCCACGAGCGCAACTGAACGAGCACAGACCCGCGGTGCACATGGTGACCGAGCCTCCTCCCAACACGGGACAAACATTGCCGCAGGCACCACAGTTGCTCACATCGTTTTGGAGGCTGGTCTCACATCCGTTGGCAGCGTTGGCATCGCAGTTGCCAAATCCCGCGTTGCATGAAGCGAGCCCACACACACCCCGCGCGCAGCTCGGTGCGGCGTTGATCGGGATGGGGCACGCGTTGCCACAGCGGCCGCAGTTGGACGTATCGGTAAAGACGCTCGTCTCGCAGCCGTTGGCCGCGTTGGCGTCGCAGTTGGCAAATCCTGGGGTGCACGCGCGAAAGCTACAAGCGCCCGCAAGGCACAATGGGAGCAAAGTGTTGGGGGGTGAGGGACACACGTTGCCACAGCGCCCGCAGTGCGTGGCTGAGCTTGCTGTCGCGACCTCACAGCCGTTCGCAAACAGCCCGTCACAATTGCCAAACCCCGCGTTGCACGCCGCGACCTGGCAGCGCCCCGCGGCGCAACCGGGCGTCGCGTTGGGGGCCATACACGCCGCACCACACATTCCGCAGTTGTTTGCATCGGTCTGTGGATTGACACACATTTGCATAGGTGCGGCGCCGCAAAGCTGGTTGGGGGCGGGGCACCCAACGCGGCACACTCCGCTGACACACTGCTGTCCTGCCGCGCAGGCGGTTGGGCAGGCACCACAGTGCAGGGGGTCGTTGCTGAGATCCGAGCAAGTCGCGCCACACAACGTCGCTCCGACGGGGCACTCGCACACACCGCGCTGACACGCGCGCCCGCGTGGGCATGCGGTCCCACACGACCCACAGTTTAAATTATCTGACTGCGTGTCAATGCACGTCATGACTGCACCGACGGTGCACACTCGGTTGGGAGCTGGGCAGTCAATTCTGCACGCACCGGCGACGCACACTTGCCCCATGGGACACGACACACCGCAGCGACCGCAGTTGGTCGAGTCGGTCTGAACGTCCACACAAGACATCGATCCAGCTGCGCCGCACACGCGATTGGGCGCAGGGCAGTCAAGGCCACACACGCCCGCCGCGCAGATCTCGCCGATGGGACAGGCGCGGTCACACGCTCCACAATGTCGTGCATTTCGATTGGTATTGACGCATCCGCTCAACCCGCAGTTGGTCAAGTTGGGTCCACACACCGCGCCGTCCATCGAGACGTTTGCGTCCCGGTCCTGCATCGTATCAAGCTCGGTCATGCCGTCCGGCTGCGGTGCAATGCTATCGAGCTCTTGGACATCAACGGGCGCTGCGTCCAGTCGTGTGGTGGCGTCGCTCGCATCCGTGCGCGTGATGCCTCCGTCGGGGTTGGCGGGTGCGGCACATGCAGCGAGTGTTGCTGCCAACAGAACACGTGCGAGTGATCGCGGGATGTGGGGCGTTAAGCTCATAGTTTGCAGTGTCGGCGATTGCACGCGAAAGGTCAAAGGCTGTGAGAGCGACAGCTGCGTCGCGCACCGTGAGGGCCTATGAAGCACTATGTGCGTGCAAAACCCTGCGTAGCGCCCCTGCTAACAGCTCGGGGGCAAATTCAATAAATCCTCGTGGCGCGGTTTTCTGCGCGCGTCCCAAGCGAAAAAATTCTCGTTTTCGCTGAGAAATAGCGTGCGGACACGGCGAGTCCCAATCTCGGACACGGCGTGTCCGAGCCATATTTGAAGTTGTCGTGAGTGTCCTGTTGAGCGCGCCTCATCGCGCTTCACCGTCACGCACCGGGCGCCTCAGTTTCCTGTGGTAAACGAGAAATCAAACGTCTTCGGCGTGCCACCGCGAAGCATCCCAGTCACACGAACGTGGTAGCGCGTGCGAGACAGCAACGGCTCGTGCGAATAGATAAACGCCTCGTTTCGCAGCAGCCCCATGGATCTGGGATCTCCGGGAGTCAGCCACACGTGATCGATGTTAGTTTGTGATCCCTCCACCGTGAGGGTGTGGGTCATAAACGTGCCCTGCATGTAAATCGTGATGGGATATCCGCTCGGCCAGCCCGTTGGCGGCGGTGGAGGCGGTGGCCCTTCATTGCCCAAAAACCTCGTCGGAACCTCCGTCTGATTCGCATAGGGGTACGTCGCGGTTGCAGTGTCTGGAACCCCCGCGCCCGCGCCAGTCCCGTAATCGATCGTGTCACAGCCCGTTGCACCACCGTAGCCCATATCGCCGACCCACGGACTCAACACCGGGATGCGATGCCAGATCGAATCGATCCACTGGTTCGTCGCGCTCGCGCCATCATTAGAAAACGCCATCACCTCAAACGCAGGCGAGCCCGTGTACCCCGCCGTGCGCATGCGCGTGGCGAAACTGTTTGCGACAAACAGATCACAACCGTCCACTTCGCCGTGTGGATTCGCGATGCACCTGCGATTGGGCTGATTGGCCTCGAAGTAGCGACAGTGGTTCTCTGCGGCCGTGTTGATCGTGGTGATCATGGTTTGGCACTGCAGTCCCATCTCGGCGCGCCTTTCGTTGGTGACCATGAGCGCCGCGAGCGCTTGCGGAGCAGCCCCTGGTGGAGGAGGGCAGAGACCAGCGGCCGCCCCGTCGTTTCCTCCGTCTCTGGTTCCGCCAGAACTGCATGCAGCAGAGGCGATCGACAGAAGCATCAACAAACTAAGTGGCGTGTGCAAAACACGAGTTTTCATGGGTGGCGCGAAGTCCTTCGGCGCATCCTAGCACTGGCAAAGGGGCCGCGAGAAGGCGACTTTGCTCAACTTTTCGCTATCCACACATGCAGGGTAGTGACCTAATTTCGTCCCTCGCTTCGCGTCGCAGACGCACCGCTTCGCGCAAATTAGGTCACTACCAAATGCAGCACTGGCTTGCGATTTTGCAATCGTGCTTGCCGGCTTTCGCTAGCGCTGCACCGCGATCACACTCGCGTTTTCGCGGTCGTAGTGGAGGATCCCGTGCTCGCCGCCGCAGTTCCAGCAGGCGCTCCATTGAAGCTCTTCGCGGGTGTTGCGTGCGTGCGCGAGGGTCATCGCCATGCGATCACCTGCGAGGATAAAGCTCGTCGCGTGACGATATCGAACCCCCCGGCCATCTTCGGTCGGAAGCACCCACAAAGCAGCCACAAAACTGCCCACGGTCGACACCCCGACGAAGACCAAAAGATCTTCGCCAAAGGTGGGGCTCCAGCGCACCGGCTGCACGGTGAAGGTCACCTCTGGATGCAAATCAGCGGTGGTCGCGCCGTGGTTTAACACCTCGGCGATCGCTGGGGGTGAGAGCAGCGAAAACCCTCCGCGCACCCGTGCTAACTCCGGAATCGTCGCCATGATCTCAGCCATCTGAGCGCTCGTCATCGGCTCATCTCTAAACGGCGGGCGCGACACTTCGCGTGGATAGGGGACGGTCTGAACTGCGCCCCCGCAACAGCGAAATGCGATCTCTAAGCCCGCTTGCGTAGCCAGCGCGGTCCGTCTTGCGCTGCATCGGTGCTGCGCCGCGATCGCCGTGGCTCCCGCGCCACGGATGGCCGCACGGTCCGCGATGTCGTCGCGAGTCCACTCTGCGAAGCGAGCACCCATGGACATCACGCCAAATCCCGACGCGCACTGTCCTGGATCAGTCCCCTGCGCACAATGGGCGACGTCCCAATCATCGCCATTTGCAAAGCTTCGCTCTTCAGTCCCACGACACGCCCGCTCCCACTCGATCTCTGAGCACAGCCTTCGGCCCCGCTGCTCACACAAGTGCGCCGCTTCATCGCGCGTGGCGCCCGTCCGGGTCGGAAGCGCCGGGTCGTTGGGGTACGGAAGCGCGTCGATCTCAAACGCTCCGACCGCAGTTGCAACGCCGTCGGCCTCGACAGCGGGATCACGGCCAAGCTCTCCGGGCGCGCTACCCAAGTGCAAAGTGCCAGCAGAAACACTGACCGATTCGCTGGCTCTCGCGACGCGTGCGGGCACCCGTCCCCTCGCTTGACGCATCACCACCACCGGAGTGAACGCAACGTGCCTCTCTCCTCCGTCGGCTCCGTTGCCATTGCTAGCCCCGACGGACTCTTGGCCGCCCACGACGGTCATCCCTTGAAGGTTGGCGCTCTGCGCGCCCGCGTCGACTGTGCTTGTGGTGCGTTTGCAGCTCGACGTGCAGCCAGTGAGCGCCACCAAGGACAAGACTCGAAGAGAAAATTTAGACGCTGTGCGAAGCTTCACAAAGGTCTCATGGGTCTATCACACACGATGTTAGATCGCACAATCTTTGGGTTCATCCCAGTCTCGCAGCGTGTCGTGCTCAGCCTGGGTCAGCGTGAGCTCGTCGACGCCACAGCGACGAAATAACCTCTGAAAAGACAGGGATTCTCGCTGCTCAATCATCGCACTAATGTGCTCTTTAACCAGCCGCGGGATGTACCGCGCGCACAGTGGCTGCCAAGGATCGTCGGGGGACAAACGACTCGCCACGATCGGGCTGCTACCCCTGTGTTGCGCGAAGCGCAGCAAGATGTCCGCGGACAGGTACGGCATGTCGCAGCCGACTAACACAAACGGCGCGTCTAAGTGCGCGCAGCATGACGCGACTCCCGCCAGCGGGCCTTCAGCGACAGGGACATCACGGATCAACGCAACAGAGAACGAGCTGAGCGCCGTGGCGTCTTGCGGCTGACCGACAAACACCGGCGTGAGTGACAGCTCATGGGCGAGAGCAACGGTGCGTTGAACAATGCTCTGCGTCGGGCTTGAGCGAGGGTCAACGATAAGCGCCCCTTTGAATCGCCCTCGCATTCTGCTCCCCTGGCCACCGGTGAGAATGGCTAGATAAATTGCAGATGATTGCATAGCTAGTGTGCGACGCGCTCGTTGAGCTCGGCGACGAGTGCGCGCAAGTTATCGGAGGGCTTCTTGCGGTCGCAATACTTCATCAGGCAGTACCGCTCTTCTTCGTTGAGGGCCTGCCATTCGTGGCGAAGCGAGAGGTGCTCGGCTGTGAGCCGCTCGCTCACCGCAGTGGGCGTCTCGGTGGTGCACCATCGCCACCGCTCGCCCTCAAACGGTAGAAGCTCCGTGAGGACTGTCTGTGCGCGCGCCGCGACCTCTTCTAAGAACGCTCGGTACACCACGATCTCTTCGTCGGTCTCGACCGGAAGGTGACAGAGCACCAGCCGCTCATTGCGCGAGAGAGCCTGCCACCCAACAAGCGAGATCTTGCGCAGACTCAAATCCAGCTTTCGTCTCACCGCGAGAGGAACACAATCCAGCACCGTGTGGGTCTCGCCTTCAAAGCGAAATTTTCTATACACTGTTTATTCCTTGGGCTCGAAGGGTGCCGGATTTTTCGTGAAAGCTACAGCCCCTCTGTCGGTGTTTCGCATTGCGGCAAATTGAGCTAAACCGAGAGCGCAATGCCCCTCCCAAGTCTGTTTCACAACCGCCTTCGGCTCCCGGTGATCGGCGCACCCATGTTTATCGTGTCGCAACCCACTCTCGTTTTGGCCCAGTGCAAAGCGGGGATTGTTGGCTCTTTTCCTGCGCTCAACGCGCGACCCAAAGAGCAGCTCGATGAGTGGCTCGCGCAGATCACCGAAGAGCTTCGAAGCTGGGACGCGGCGCACCCCAACGAGCTCTCAGCCCCATTTGCCGTGAATCAAATTGTCCACAAGAGCAATGACCGGCTTGAGCACGACGTGCAGATGTGCGTGAAGTACAAGGTTCCGATTGTGATCACCTCCCTTGGGGCGAGGGAAGATTTAAACCAAGCGATCCACTCGTACGGCGGGCTCGTAATGCATGACGTGATCCATCAAGTTCACGCGCACAAAGCGATCGAAAAGGGTGCCGATGGGCTGATCGCCGTCGCCGCTGGTGCGGGGGGTCACGCTGGGACGCTGTCGCCGTTTGCCTTGGTACGAGAGACTCGTCAGTGGTTTAACGGCCCCCTTGCCCTCGCAGGAGCCATCGGTCACGGTCGAAGCATTCTCGCCGCACGTGCTCTAGGCGCCGACTTCGCGTACATGGGCAGCGCGTTTATTGCCACGCCCGAAGCGAACGCGACGGACGCGTACAAAGAAGGGATCGCGAAGGGTCAAGCCTCGGACATTGTGTACACCAACTTATTTACGGGGGTGCACGGCAATTATCTTCGTCAATCGGTGATCAACGCGGGGCTTGATCCAGACAATCTGCCGCAGTCAGATCCAAGCAAAATGAATTTTGGCTCCGGCGGCGGCACCGCTGCGAAGGCCTGGCGAGACATCTGGGGCTGCGGCCAAGGGATCGGAACCATCCGTGATGTCCAAGCAGTGAGCGCGCTCGTGGCGAGGCTAAAATCCGAGTACGACGAAGCCCTTCGTGAGCTTTTGAGCGAAACAAAATCTTCGCAGTGAAAGCGAGCCAACTTAAGTGAGCACACACCACACTGAGTTTGACTTCAACGAATGGTTCTCGCGCGCCGGACAGTTTTTCGCGCCGACCGATTTAGCCTACTTGAGCATTCCAGGCTTCGCCGCGGCGTTTGCGAAGTACCTATTGGCGCCTGAACGTGAGCGCCTCGCCGAGGATTTGTCCAAGCGGGATCCAGAGTTTGTTCGCTGGTTGATGGACCTCACTCGGTTTCTCGGCGAGCGCTATTTTCGCTGGCAATGTTCGGGTGTTGAGCACGTACCTGCGACGGGCCGTGCGCTGTTGGTTGGCAGCCACAACGGCGGGCTGGTCACATTTGACAGCATGCTCACGTTGCTCGCGGTGTGGGATCGTTTTGGCCCCGATCGACCGTTGTATTCGCTCTCACACGATGTGCTTCACAGCAACGAGCGGTTTCGCACCGCGGCGGCTGCAGCGGGGGTGCTTCGCGCCAAGCATTCAGGGGCCGAGAAGGCGCTTCGGGACGAAAACTTGGTCTTGGTGTATCCCGGCTCGGATCTGGACGCGACCCGTCCGTTTGTCGATCGAAATAAAATCGAGCTTGGTGGGCGAAAGGGATTTTTGAAGCTCGCGCTACGCAATAAAGTCCCCATTATACCCGTTGTAAGCGTTGGGACTCACGAACAATGGGTGGTCTTAACGCGCGGCGATCGGATCGCGCAAGCGCTCGGACTCAAGAAGCTCTTGAGGCTCGAAGTGTTTCCCATTGTCTTGTCTTTTCCCTGGGGAATCACGTCGGGATTTATTCCGTACATTCCCTTTCCGGCGCAGACGTCCATTCGCTTTGGTCCCCCCGTGTCCTGGCCTGAGCTTGACGCCCAGAGCGCCGAGGACCCTGCGGTCCTCGATCGTTGCTACAACGACGTAGTAAGCGCGATGCAACTTGAGCTCGACGTGCTCTCCAAAGGGCGCGTCCCGTTTATTGGCTAGAGCCCGAAGGCCGAGTCGCAGCGAGCGATCTCTCACATAGCGCGCGAATAGGCCCGAGCGCCTGCGCGCAAGGAGTGGTGCCCATTTGCGACAGCGCCGCTCGTGCGCTAGCCGCGTTCGTGTCGGTGTGGTCCGTTCTCGCGGCCGCGCTTGTGGCGCTTGCCCCATCTTGCGTTCTTGAGCTTGCAGCGCTTGCGCGCGCGGCGGGTCCTGCACTCTCAATCGCGATGTCTGAGGCGACCGCAACTGCTTCGTTGCGAAGCGCGGCGTCCGAGCCCTCGGCGATTCGAAGTCTCGCAGCAATGATGGTGATCGCGAGCGCCGT
>JANNCG010000364.1:0-2215 GCA_031386385.1 Myxococcales bacterium | reverse complement strand
ATATGCCTTCGCGAAGCGCTCAGGAGCCCTCTCGTCATTGGCATTCCTCGTGGGTAGTGGGTGATGCTCCTGCGGTGCAACAGCGCGCTCGATCAACAAAACATGAACTCGGAAGATCTCCGAGACAATGGACATCACACTCACCCCAAGCTGTACCCGCACAGCTTCTCCCACCAACCCTGAGGAATGCCAATGACGAGGGGCCCCTGAGCGCTGCGCGAAGGAACGTGCGCGGAGCCTTGTGCTCAGCGCCATACGGCACTGCGCAAGTGCGAAGCTGCTTGTGACGAAAGTGGAGAGACCCGATGTGTATGTGCTGCCCAAGACTGATGTTAGTCCCCACCCCACGCCAGCGCGCTGCTCACGGGCCCCGATGCACGAACGACCTCACCAAATTTTTCCATCTCAAGTTTGCGCGCCGGATCAAGTGCTGGCCCGTTGATCGCCTTCACGCTCTCGGTGATGTCTGCAAGCGAGCGCGGACCGGTGAGCGACACTCTCACATGGGGATCATCAAGGACGTACTTGTAGCATTCTGCCGCAGTCATCCCGTGCTCAAATCCCGTCGCGGGCTTGAGCAAAGAGCCCCAACGCGTCGCAGTGTACGCGACCACGGGGGGACACTTCTCACCGAGCGGCTCAAAGATCTCTTTCACCGCGCCGCGGTGCGCAGCGTTGTAGCGAAGCATCAATAAATCAAACGCAAACTCGCCCATCAGCTCACGCGCCAGCTTGCGATCATGAATAGACATCGCCAGGGCTTTGACCGCCCCACGGGCTTTGAGGGCCTCCATGTGCTTCCACACTGAGCCGCTGACGTACCAGCGGCCGCGCACCCAAAACATGTGCCAAACATCGATCGTATCGACGCCGAGCAGCTTGCGATCACTGTCAAACGCGCCCTCGACACGGGCTCCGATGGGGACGTTCATCCCGGCCGCGAGGACCAGCTTGTCGCGGTGGCCTGCGCGGATCAAGCGCTTCACGCCCTCGGTGAAGTTGGGCGCGGTGGCGGTGATAAAAAAATAGTTCACACCGTGCTCATAGAAAGCGCGCTCAACGTCGTCGGCGCTGATTCCGTACGAGCCCGAGATGCCGAGGGGCGTGGCGTTGATTCCGGTGGTGCCGAGCGGGCGGGGAGAGAGCGTGAGTGAGGGATCTGTCATCGTGTGCGCAGAGTGTAATCGTTCTGCGCGCGTTCGGAATCACCTCGCGATATTTTCTCGCACACCCAGCAAATTTCGCTGCAAAATACCACCAGAGATCACCAACTCACGCAACGCTTCGTCCATGTGCTTGTCTCGCACGACGCTCTCGCCCTCATCCACCGCCATCACAGCCGCCTTGCGCAACAGCTCTTTGACAAACGCAGCGCTCACTCCCTCAGTGCGCCGAATCAGCGCTTCGGGGTCGCTCATCTCAAGCGTCATCCCCGTCGCATACAGCGCAATCAACCGCCTTCTACAATCAGCATCCGGCAGTGGAACCTCCATCGCGTGATCCACCCTTCCGGGCCTCGCCGCGAGCGCAGGCTCAAGAATCTCTGGCCGGTTTGTAGTCAGCACAAACAACACATCCGCGTCTTCACCCACCCCATCCATCTGATTGAGCAGCTCAAACAACAACGGAACCTGGCACCCCTGCTGCCTGTCCCGATCCTCGGCAATCAAATCCACGTCCTCAACGATCACCGTCGATGGCTGCAGCAACCGAGCAAGCTCACAGCACCGCTCAAGCAACCCAACCGCGCGCCCCGTCAACACAATCGTGGTGCGGTCTGGCATACGCTTCGCGAGGTACATCGCCGTATACGTCTTGCCCGTCCCGGGAGGACCATAGAGCAAAATCCCCCGCTTGATGTGCCGCTTCATCGCGCGAAGCTTGTCTCGATGGGTGGACGGAGAGATCGCGTGACGCTCGATTTGATCCAGTAAATTTCCAGGCAAAATCACACTCTCGCGAGTGACATCTGGGAGTGTGTGATACTGAACCTTGATGGTCATGTAGTTCTCTTGCACCAACGAGAGCACGCGTCCCCGGTACGCGTTGTGCACTCGCAGTCCCACACGCAGACTGGCGAGCACCGTCTGCGCAGCGGCCTCACTCGTCGCCATCACGCTTACGTTCACTTTGCGCTCGTGCGACCTGGGCCCGACAAGAAGCACCGCCACAGGACCAAGAGCGTCACGCACCAACAACAACGCGCTGTCATACG
>JANNCG010000342.1:0-6515 GCA_031386385.1 Myxococcales bacterium | reverse complement strand
CTTTCGCTCTCTCGCTCAGTCGATGCAGCGTGCGGCAGAGACCTTAGGTGCACAGTTTGTGTTCAACAGCTCCGTGGCCCAGCTCTGGATTGACGACTCTTCTGGAGTCCCAACAACAAAGGGCGTGATTCTGAGCGATGGGACACGACTTGCGGCGGATGCTGTTGTGATCAACGCAGATCTCGCCGCAGCGGCGCAAAAAATGATCCCCAATCGGTACCGTAGATTTGGGAGAATTAGCGACTTCGCCTTGAAAAAAGCCCAGTATTCGTGCAGCACCTTCATGGTGTATCTAGGTCTTGATCGTGTGTACGACGAGCTACCTCATCATTTGATCTATCTCTCAGATGCTGTTCGCAAGACCGACCGCGACTCGCTTGAAGATCGGGTGTTAAACGATGACGATCCGCCATTTTATGTCTGCAATCCCTCTGTGACGGATGCCTCGGGAGTGCCGGATGGACACAGTACGCTGTACATGTTGATTCCAACACCGCACACCGGTCGAGATGTCGATTGGAAGCGTACGGAACAATTGCTTAGCGAACGCGCTGTAAATTGGCTGGACAAAGTGGGTATTCACGGCGCGAAGGATCACATTCGCGCGAAGCGGATTTGCTCGGCTCCGATGTGGCGTGATGACTTTGCGGTGCACATGGGCGCTGTGTTCAATCTCTCGCACACCTGGCTGCAGCTTGGCCCCACGAGACCCTCGGTGAAGAGCCGCGACATTGACGGCTTGTACTGGGTCGGCGGTGGAACCCATCCAGGCTCAGGACTCCTAACGATTTTTGAGAGCGCCAACATTGTGGGAGACTACTTGTCCCGTGCGAAGGGCGATGGACCGCTCAAACAGTGGCCAATGATCGCATCCGAACAGCTTAATCAACCGTAGTCCACCACTTCTCTCGCAGCCCGAGCGCGGCCACCGCGGCCACCGCGGCTAGGCGTGGGACGGCATCGCTGGGCCGAACCGCCGTCCACGCTAACGCCCAACTCAGCCCTAACGCGAGCGGCAGCAGCGGTCTTGCGGGGCTCTGGGCCGTCCGAATGTCTCGCCAGATCACCGCGACGCAGAGCGCCCCTAACACCTCACGCGACTCTGACGCCCATTGGGCACATAAAACAAAGAGCGTCCCGGCGCGCGCACTTGCGGCGCCTGGGCGAAAGAACGCCTGCCACTGAGGGGAATGGTTGAGCAGCGCGAGTGAGAAAATTCCGTGAATTCCCAGCGAAATCGCGATAGCTGTGGGGGCATGCACCAGCCCCGGCGTTTGCAGCACGCCATAGAGGAGCAAAAACGATACGAGCGCGCCGAGCAGCGCGGCATTTCGACTTAGTTGGGTGGACTCTGTCACGATAATAATATTTCGCTTGCGCGATTGAACGATGGCGAACGTACACAAACACAAGGTACCTTCGAGAGTCCAGTGAAGGCAGCGATCCTGACAACAGGCACGGAGCTCACCCGAGGCGAGCTCCAGGACACTAACGCGAACTACCTTGCATCCAAGTTGACTGAGCTTGGGTTCGACGTGATTGAGATGGTGACGGTGGACGATGACCGTGAACGCACAGCAAAGACCTTGGTGCGACTCGGAAGCGTCGTCGAGCTTGTTGTGTGTACCGGCGGTTTGGGTCCCACCAGTGATGATTTCACCGCAGGTGCAGCGGCGGACGCGATTGGCGTCTCGCTGGTTCGCGACCAAGACGCGTATGAGACTCTCGCGCGCAAGATCGCTGCGTTGGGACGTGAGATGACCCCCGCTCGAGCCAAACAAGCAGACGTCCCCGTGGGCGCTGAAGTCCTCGGCAATCCTGCGGGGACTGCCCCCGCGTTTGTGCTGACCATCGGCGGGGCCCGATGCTTTTTCGTACCCGGCGTTCCCCACGAGATGAAGACGATCATCGAGGATTTGGTCATCCCCAGAATTGGGCCGATGGCGTTTCCTGACACGATGCAGCTTGTGTTGCGTGTTTATGGTCTGCCGGAGGCAACAGTTGGTGAAATGCTCGCAGGTTTAGAGCAGGCAAACGTTGGTCTTACGTTGGGCTATCGGTTGAACTATCCCGAAGTTGAAGTGAAGGTTCGGGTTCGTTCGAAAGACATGACCATCGCGCGAGAGCAAGCGCATCGGATCGCGCAAATCGTTCGAGATCGCTTGGGATCAGCAGTGTATGGCGAGCAAGATGACACATTTGCGTTGGCCGTCGGTCGCGCACTTCGATCACGCGGTTATACAGTCGCTGTCGCTGAGTCGTGTACCGGTGGGTTGGTCGGAGCCTTATTGACGAGCGTCGCCGGCTCAAGTGACTACCTCTTGCTTGATGCAGTCACCTACTCAAACGCAGCAAAAGAGCGTGTGCTTTCTGTAAGCAAAGAGGTCCTGCTCGCGCACGGTGCGGTGTCTCGCGAATGCGCTGAGGCGATGGCAAAAGGCGCGCAAAATGTCGCGAGCACTGATCTGGCCGTCTCCATCACAGGCGTCGCCGGCCCCACCGGTGGCAGTGACGAAAAACCCGTCGGAACAGTCTTCTTCGCGGTCGCGTCACCGTCGGGAGTTCGCTCGATCGAGCGACGCTTTGATGGCGACAGACCCCGCATCCAACGTGGTGCTGCATTCTATGCGCTCCAGCTGTTGCGCGAGTGCTGCGAAGGTCCCTTACCCGGGATCCTCGCAAACCACTGTTCGTGACATACTCTGACTAGTTTTTTGACTGTGTGGGTTCACGCCCTTGATGCGCACTGGCTGAAAATGCAGACAAAACTGAGTCGACGTGGCCCGTTCCACACATACGTTGACTCTTTCCGTGGAGCTTAGAATGAGTCATACCCAGCGCTGTCAAAACCACTCCTCACAACTGACGAGTAGTTTTGACAGTCATCACAATAGCAACAACAGCGGCAATAGAGAGTGAGTTACATCCATGGATGAGCAACGAAAGAAGGCCCTTGATCTCGCGGTGCTTGGGATTGAGAAGCAATATGGCAAAGGCGCGATCATGCGGATGGAGGGCGACAAGATTGAGAAGCCCGAGATCGGGGTTAGCTCCAGCGGTTCGATCTCGCTCGACATTGCCTTAGGGATTGGTGGCTATCCGCGTGGACGCATCGTCGAGGTCTACGGTCCAGAGAGTTCTGGCAAAACCACGCTCACGCTCCACGCAATCGCTGAGATTCAAAAAGCTGGCGGCGTCGCTGCATTTGTCGACGCTGAGCATGCGCTTGACGCGACATACGCAAAGAAGCTCGGCGTTAACATGGAGGAGTTGTTGGTTTCGCAGCCAGACAACGGAGAACAAGGGCTCGAGATTACAGACATGCTCGTGCGATCAAACGCTGTCGATCTGATCGTCATCGACTCGGTCGCAGCGCTTGTTCCGAAGGCTGAAATCGAGGGCGAGATGGGCGATCAACTGCCAGGTCTTCAGGCCCGGTTGATGTCGCAAGCGTTGCGCAAGCTCACAGCCCAGGTGCACAAGTCCAACACGCTTGTGATCTTCATCAATCAAATCCGCATGAAAATTGGCGTGATGTTTGGCAATCCCGAGACAACTACAGGCGGCAACGCTCTGAAGTTTTATGCCTCCATGCGCCTGGATATTCGACGCACTGGCCAACTCAAAGATGGCGAAAAACTCATTGGCAACCGCACGCGAGTGAAGGTTGTGAAGAACAAGATGGCTCCTCCGTTTCGCGAGGTTGAGTTCGACATCATCTATGGTCTCGGCATCTCTCGGTCTGGAGACGTTGTGGATCTTGCCTCAGAGCACGGGATCCTCGAGAAGTCGGGCAACTGGTATAGCTACAAGGGCGAGCGTGTCGGCAATGGCCGCGAGGCAGCGAAGCTCTGGCTTGAGCAGCACCCTGAAACGCTCGCGAAAATCGAGAGTGAAGTGCTTGTGAAATGTGGGCTCAAGAGTCGCGCAGTCACTCCAGGAGCCTCCGCGAAGGGCGAGGGCAAAGGGGAGGGCAAGTCCAAAGCCGAGTCGGATGAAAAGAGCGAAGGTCCTACGAAGAAAGAGCGAACTGCGAAGGCTTCGTCCTAGTACGATCCTCGCTCATGCCAGCCTTGAGCACCCAATTTCAACGACCTACACACTGTGTGGCAGTCGGCTTTAGTGTGGTGCTGCTGGGACTTCAGTTAGGCTGTCGATCGTCGCCGATCAGTGCCGCTCAATCGGGCACGACGCCCATAGCTCTCGCCAACGTCTGCCCGCAAGAACTGACTGGCTTGATGCCCTCAACGATCACTGAGCGCGCTGTGATTCACGTGCGGGCGATGTTTGAGGATCCCACCCTGGGCGAGATCATTCGTCATGCGCTTGATTCACAGTCTGAGCGTGTTTTGCTCCGACGCGCTGAGCGCTACGGTTACGAGCTTCGCACGCTTGATCGGGTGGCGATCGGTTGGGCGCCAGATGGGACAACACTCTTTTTCGCGCACGGAGCCATCGATGCAAACGCCATCGCAGAGCGTCTTTACAACGAGCTCCTTCATCCGCGTCGGCATGCGATCGATCGTGCGCGCAATGAGCGCGTTGAAGGCCCCTTGAGACAAATTCCGGTCGCCTTGCTGGCACGACCGAGCTGTGCGCTCGTTGCGTACGCAGAAGGTCCCACGGGCGCTCTTGTTGACCGCGCATTGGGCACCGTTCGTTCAACAGAGCACGACTCGGGTGCTCTCTTTTGGTGGACAACGAGACGTCAGCTTCGCGAGCTTCCCCCAACGGGCGCGGCACTGTTGCGCTATGTTCAAAAAATCGAGGTCACCGGAGACCTCGCAGAGTCTGGCGTCGCCGTACGAGTCAATTTTTCTGGGACGCTTCCAAACAATGCGGAGTTAATTCTGCGAGCAACCATTGCAGAACTTGCTGCGAGCGCCTTTGGGAGCCTCTGTGGGGCACAGCAGTGGGCCGCAGGCGAGCGACTAACAATTACTCAATCGACTGGAGAACTGCAGGCAAGTGTTGTGGTTCCTTGGGGGGCGATTCGCGAGGGAATTGGTGTGCTCCAGGGGCGGTATTAGCGAGTCCTTGCTGAGGAGATCTCCTTTATTCACACTCGAATGAGGCGCTCTGACTGTAAATTGGTTCTTGGAGACATTTTGACGACTCCGTGAAGAAGTGGTACCCCATTGAGTGTTGTGGCGACTTGTGTTTTCCAACGATTTCGGTCTGGTCAGGGCCTCTCAAAGAGCAACCCGACACAAGCCAACCAAATCGTGTGGTGAGCCAAAGCACAACAGTAAAATTCCCATACTGGGAGTTTAGGTTTGATGTGTCCGCAAATGGTTCTGAATTCTTGGAGCACGCAGCGAAAATTCCTGCGGCTGGCACCAAGTAACTGGAGGTTTTCGCGAGATGGATACGCACGGATTTAAAGTCGGCGACAAAGCAGTACACCCCGCACATGGTGTCGGCGATGTGACCGGAATCGAAGCGAGAGAAATCGGCGGTTCAAAGGCGGAGTTCTACGTCCTGAAGATTTCAGAATCGGGGATGAAGGTCATGGTTCCTGTGGCTGCCCCCGAGTCTGTCGGGCTGCGGGCCGTCATGAGCAAACGTGAAGCTGAAAAAGTGATGGACGTTTTTCGCGTTGTTGAACGCGCAGTGGGCGGTGGCCCATGGAATCGCCGACAGCGCGCATACAACGAGATGATCAAGTCCGGTTCGCCGTACGAAGTCGCCAAAGTGTTGCGTGATTTGTATTCAATCAAGTTCAAACACGAGAAGGATCTCTCCTATGGCGAACGTCGCTTGATGGACCAAGCACGTGGATTGCTCTTCAAAGAGATGGCTCTCGCGAAGAAAGTTACCGAGACTGCCATTGAAGAAGAGATCGCAACGATCTTTACGCTGCCACCTCCAGCGGCAGCGACCGCGAGCTAGCAACTTGCGCAGCGGCTGAGCGTCGTCGGGGAGATTCGACGCTTCAAACAGACATATTGAACACAGTGACATGTCGAGACGGGGCTCCCGAACTGATCACGCGGTTCTTCAAGTTTGTAGTTCACTGCAATTTGTCATGCCGATTGATTCTGGGGAGAAAATTTAGTCAGCCACACAACTGAGCCGCTCACTCGCGGATAGGACTGCCGCGCCGCACTCAATGCGACGCAGAAAGCACCGTCGAGATGAAGAGCACTGCCCGAGAAATTGAAGAACAAATTGCGAAGATTGAGCGCGAGATCGCTCGTCAAAACGCAGAGTTCGCCGATGCAATTGCCGAGTTCGGAACAGAAGAAGAGATCGCCGCGCTCCGCCCACTCACACAATCCAAACGGCCCACCACCGTGAAACAGAAGTTTTTTCTGGACGGTTTTTTTCGCGGCTAAACAAACAACGATCCCCGCATCACAGTCATTACATCAGCCAAAATCAACAATAGTAAGCGAAAGAGAGCAACACCATGGTCATGCAAGTCAACAATCTCAATGTAGGAATTTTCAACGTTGGCGGAGGCGCCGCGCCGGTTGTCAGCACTCCTGAACAGCGCGCAGCGAGCGCTCAAC
>JANNCG010000335.1:0-2118 GCA_031386385.1 Myxococcales bacterium | reverse complement strand
CGCGCCCCTTGAACACATAAAGCGCTATGTTCAACAGCAAGAAGGCGCTCCCGCCTCGCCATCCGCAGGGCCGTTTCCTCCCCGGACACCACTGCCGTTCATGTCCGGGGTATCCACGGCTGTGCCGAACCAATAAGGTACGTTTTGATGAAGATACGACTCCGGCTCTTCCAGCAGCACAACGTCATCTTCGCCATCAAGAATTGCAGCGCCGAGAGCGATAAAACGCTTAAATCCATCACCAGCAAGATCCGCCGCACTGGGCTGCTGACGCGCATGGGTCAGGTGCAGAATGAACTCGCCGTTGTCCTTCAAAATTCGCAGATCTGTCAGGTCCTCAGCCGAGAGTCTGAGCGCCGCGAGCACGTCTTGAAGCGCGTTCCATTTCTCGAGGCGTGAATAACACTCTTCAAGCTGTCCATGGGTTCGAAAGGCTTCGACGTCGACAAAGCTTACGTCGAAACCCGCGAGCGGTGCGCCCGTGACAATCCAGGGCGTCGCCTCGTGACCTTCCGCGTCTGACATCAATCGGAGATCCACGTGACCGCGCCGGTCGAACGTGCTTCGGGTTTGGCTGACGTTGTACTGAACTATCGGTTCCGACAGCCCGCTCGACCGCGCACTCGCGAGTGACTCACCATGCCCAACCGCCGCGAGTTCAATCGACGTCCTAATTTTCAACTCGTCTTGAACGATGGCGATTGTGAAAGCTGCTGGTGCTGGCGACGTTCCGTTGTGCATAAACGAGCGCTGCGAGTGTCGGATCGGTCCACCGCGTCGACGGAGAAACTCGGGGATTTTGCCAGCGTTTTCGCCGACGGCCCACGACAAGAAGATAGCCTCGAGCACCGCGCTCTTGCCGCAGTTGTTCGGGCCAACGAGGATGCTGAGTGGCGACAGACCATCAACCATTCCCTCGCGAATCCCTCGAAATTTTTCGATCTCGATTTTTTCAATTTGCACAACAAACACTACTCCCGCCCCGCGCGAATTTGAAGCGCGGAATCCGCTGTGCTTGTTCGTTCAGCTCACCCCGGGCACGTCCCGATAGGCACTCTACCCACGTTGTTGCGACGGTGGCAGTCGGCGATCGCGTCATCGGGATCCACGCGTACGCGCACGTTGCGTCCCATCCCAGCGGGGAGGGTCCCGGTGCACATCACGTCGGTGCAGGTCCCGGGCGCGAGCAAGCGCGTGGTGCGTGCGTCGCAGAGGGTTGCCCCGGTGCCGCCGTCTGCTGCTTCAAGCTCAAAGCGGATCACCGCTCCGTCGCTCACGGGGTTTGTCCCTCGATTGCACACCCGTGCGTTGAGCGCGACGGGGCCTGACATTCCACACAGATCACTGGCCGCTGCGACAGAGACCGTCAGATCGGCGATCGCCACCGTGCCGAGTGAGCCTTGCACATTTTGGCGAAAATTGTTCAGTCCCGCGACCTCCCAATTGCGACGCATCTCGCTTGAGCGCGGGACACGCGCGTCGTCGGTGATGGCGGTGACAGAGTAGGCGTGTTGGTTCCAGATCGGGCGCGATGCGGCCCATCGGTCCATGGGATCGCGTAGGACGACAAACCCTGTAAGATCACCGACGGGCGCAATCGGCATCATGGGCAAAAGTGGATCTCGCGCAGGGCAGCTGACCCCATTGTTCGCGCGCGGAACGACGATTTCAGTCGCAAAATCTCCGTCCAAATCCGCGATCACCGGAAGCTCATACCCCGTCCCGCTTTGCGCCGGAGCGGAGTAAAGGACCTCACCGGTAGCCCCTTGGTACACGCGGAGAAAGCACTCATCGCGGTACACGGCCTCTGCACGCCCATCGCCGTCAAAATCAAATACACTCGACCCTGTGCACGCAGAGCTCGCGTCTTGCGAAGCTTGGGCCCACAGCACACCTTCGGGCAAAGGAGAGTTCATGGGGCGCCCGCATCGACCACCCGGACGCGAGTTGGGACGCAGCGTGTTCACGCAATCGGGGTCATAGACTGTGTAAAACGATCGCCCAGCCGCCGCGAACTCGGGCCAACCATCCCCGTCAAAATCCGCCGCAGTGGGTGCCCCGCCATTCCCTCGGCCGTAGAGCGGATAGGGCCCAAAGACAATCTCTCCTCGGATCGTT
>JANNCG010000332.1:0-4684 GCA_031386385.1 Myxococcales bacterium | reverse complement strand
CATGGATGTGCCTTCGGACGTACCTTCTTTGTTCGCTGAAACGGGCATGGATAGCGGAGGGCCGGCCAGAGATGGTGGGATCGACCCGGACGGCGGCGTTGCCGCATGCCTTGAACCCAATCTGAATTGCGGCGGGATGTGTGTCGACGTGACGAGCTCAACGGCGCACTGCGGCGCATGCAATAACGCGTGTCCTATGCCAGCCAACGGATCGAATAGCTGCACGGCGGGGATCTGTCGCATCACCTGCGACGCGCGCTTTGCATTGATGGGGATTCAGTGTGTCGCCAGCCCTACACCGAGGCAAATCTCACCGTTGTCTTTGGGCACAACAACCCTGCGCAGGCCCACTTTTCGCTGGGAATTACCAGCTGGATTTGATGGCGCATGGCTAGACATCTGTGCCGATCGCGCGTGCCGTACGATCATTGAGAGCGGTCGTCGGATGGGTACCTCGGGGCGTCCCAGCATGGATCTACCGGGACGAAGTGTTGTCTACTGGCGCCTGCGCGGGACCAACGGAATGCTGGTCAGCCCAGTGTACAGCTACACGTGGATGTTTCATGTTCCCGCTGCGGATGCGACCTCGGGACGAGACTCAAGCTCGCTTGCGCACCTGGACGTGAACGGCGACGGATTCGATGACGTCACTGTGGGCAGCCCCAACGCAAGCCCCGGCGGTCGAATGAACGCAGGCACAGCCGCAATCTACCACGGGAGCGCTGGAGGCATCCCAGCTTTCTCTGCCCGCACCTGGCCGGGGCAAGCTGCGTCGGATCAGTTCGGATACGCGGTCGCAAACGCGGGCGATCTTAACGGTGACGGCTATGGCGATCTCGCGGTCGGAGCACGTTTAGCGAGCCCTGCAGGCCGCGCGAATGCCGGTGCCGCATACGTTTATTATGGAAGCGCAGTGGGGCTGAGTGCAGCGGGTGTGTTGCTGCCAGGCGTCGCGGCCGCAGAACGATTTGGCACCGCTGTCGCAGGAGTGGGCGACGTGAATCTTGATGGCTATGCAGACCTCGCGGTAGGCGCACCGTTGACCACCATCATGGCTCGAACGAACTGCGGGGCGACGCACTTGTTCTACGGCTCGGACACAGGCCTCGCGCCGGTCGCGACGGATGTGCTTCAGGGACTCAATTCAAACGATATGCAGGGCACGGCAATCGCTGGGATGGGTGACGTCAATGGCGACGGGATCTCAGATCTGGTGATTGGATCGCCGGGAGGTTCACCTGGAGCGCGTCTCGCGGCGGGCTCGGCGACGGTGTATCATGGGGTTGCTGGCGGGTTTGCGTTGCTTCCCGTCCGCACGTTGAACGGGACAGCAGCAGGTGACCAATTTGGCTCTTCACTCGCGAGCGCGGGCGACGTGAATCATGACGGCTTCTGGGATGCGATCGTGGGCGCTCCAACCGCGGACCCCGGTGGACGCGCAGACGCCGGGCGCGCGAGTGTGTTTCTGGGAAGCTTTTTCATTGGAATTCCGATAGTCCCATCACAGGTTTTAGACGGTATAGCTGCAAACGACTATTTCGGATTTTCGGTATCGAGCGCAGGAGATATCAACGGCGACACGTTCGACGACGTGGTCGTGGGCGCCTATCTCGCGGACCCAAGCGGACGAATGAACGCTGGAAGCGCGAGCCTGTATCATGGCGACATGGCAGGGGTCTCTCCGGTCGCCGCGCGAGTCCTCGAAGGCGCTGCGCTGAGTGATCTTTTTGGCAACTCAGTGGTCGGTGCCGGGGACGTCAACAACGACGGGTATGGCGATCTCGCTGTGGGCTCTTACGGCGCGGACCCGATGGGCCGCAGCAACGCGGGGACCGTGAGTGTCTACCACGGTGCGATGGGCGGCATCCCCGGCATGGCCAACCGAGTGCTTGAGGGTGCGAGCGTCAATGATCAGTTTGGTTGGTCCGTCGCGAGCCTTCGGCGCCGTGCGCAGCGATACGATTCTTTCTGGGCTCACCTTCGGGCGTTTACAAATAAAAATCCGGCGCACGCAGTTGTAGTCTTGAGCACAAGTCTTCACACTACGCCGTCTTGACGAAATTATCGCCCAAGCCTTATGTGCTCCTATTCACTCGTCGGTGTTTAGCGCTCTTCGCGATGCTGCTTGTGAACTGCCGCACTCCCGCGACGCAGATTCAGCTCTTCATCGATACGGACTCACCCGTTGGTCGCGCGGTGAGCGTCGAGGTGTTCTCATTTGTGGGCGCGGTTGCCCCCAATGAGCTACCCGCGCGCGCAGGCGCCGCACCAATGCAAGCCCTTCGGCTCACGCGTATGGAGGACGCAACGGGCAGCTTTATTGCAGGCGGATCGATTGGCGTGCTCCCTCCGACAAACCGAGCAGAGAGCTCAGTCACCCTGTGGATTCGCGCGAGTGTTGCGGCCACAGCGACCTCGCCCGCGGTGCTGATTGACCGCGCGGCGCGGGTGTCATTCGTGCGAGGGCGTTCGGGGACTGCGAGAGTCTTTTTGCCCCTTCGCTGCGGTGATACGTCCGTGGGATGCACGTCCGTGAGCGAGGCCGAGTGCACGGTGAGCGTGCGCTGCCGCGAGCAAAACGCGACTTGCGGTGACCTCGGAGAGTGCGTCGTCCCGGAGGTCCCTGTCGCGATCCCTTCGATGGATGGAGGAGTTGCAGACACTGGTTTATCACAGGGGATCGACGCGACCAGCGGTCGAACGGATGTTGCCATAGACGCACCCCGTGAGAGCGGAGTGAGTGACGCCGCAGCGATGCAAGACGTCGTCCCGGATGTGTCGTGCGGGATGAGGTTTGAGCTCATTGGCACAGAGTGTGTACCGGTCAACTCGGTCTTACATCCCGTCACACCCTCCTCGCTGAGCGATGTGAATGTGCGACGACCGGTGATGCGCTGGCAGCTCGCGCCGGGGTTCGACGGGGCGATGATCGAGTGGTGCGCTGATCGTGCATGCACCCGGGTCCTTGAGGTCAAGCGCGTGATAGGATCCTTCGCACAACCAGATCGACCGCTCCCGGCGCTCAGCACGGTGTTTTGGCGGATGCGCGGGACGGTCAGGATGGCCACAAGTAGAGAGTATAGTGCGACGTGGCTGTTTCATGTTCCGGCGGTAGACAATTTGGGCGGACGCGATACAAGCGCAAATCCACACGTTGATGTCAACGGTGACGGCCTCGATGACGTCGTTGTGGGCGCGCGCTTCGCCTCTCCGGGCGCACGGATGCGCTCGGGCGCGGTAATGATTTTTCACGGGAACGTGGCTGGGATTTCAATGACGCCGACGCGCACTCTCGAGGGCACTGCTCCCAACGATGAGTTTGGCTACTCGGTCGCGGGTGCCGGAGACCTCAACGGCGACGGCTTTGGAGATCTGGTCGTGGGTGCGTACCAAGCGTCCCCTGGCGGTCGTCTCAACGCCGGGACTGCGAGCATCTACCATGGCAGTCCCACCGGGATTTCGGCGATTGCAGTCCGGGTGCTTGAAGGCGTCGCAGCGGGCGACCGCTTTGGAAACTCTGTTGCGAGCGCCGGAGATCTCAACCGCGACGGGTGGGACGATCTTGTCGTGGGTGCGTACCAAGCATCCCCTTCGGGACGAACCCAAGCGGGAACGGTGAGCGTCTATCATGGAACTTTCGTAGGCGTGGAGGGCCCAACTTCGCTTGTCCTTGAGGGTGTTGCTCCAAACGATCAATTCGGTGTCTCAGTCGCGAGCGCGGGAGATCTCAATGGGGATCTCTTCGGAGATGTTGTGGTGGGTGCCAATGGGGCAGATCCCGGCGGCCGTACAAACGCAGGAAGTGCGAGTGTATTTTATGGCGGAGGGATGGGGCTAACGGCGGCACCGGGGCGGATACTGGAGGGCGTAGGCCCTGGAGATTTTTTTGGCCTCTCGGTGGCCTCTGCGGGCGATCTCAGCAACGACGGCTTCAGCGATCTTGTCGTGGGTGCATTGAGAGCCACTGCGAGCGGACGAGTGCTGGCCGGTACCGCGACTATTTTTTACGGAAACGTGATGGGTGTGATGCCGATTGCAACTCGGGTGCTTGAAGGCGTCACGCCTGGCGACGCATTCGGCAACTCGGTCGCAGCCGCGCGAGACCTGAACGGCGACGGGTACGGCGATCTTGTTGTGGGCGCATTCACCACGACTCCAGGCGGGCAGGGCTCTGCTGGGTCTGCGAGTGTATTTTATGGCAGCATGACGGGGGTGCCATCGGCGCCCGGTCGGCTGCTGCTCGGACTTGTGGCGAACGAACAGTTTGGCAGCTCGGTGGCAAGCGCTGGGGATGTGAACGGAGACGGATTTTGTGACCTCGTTGTGGGGTCCTACACAGCGTCACCGGGTGGCCGCGCAACCGCGGGTAGCGCAAGCCTGTTTTACGGCGATATCATGGGGCTACCTATGATCCGCGCGCGGATCCTTGAGGGCGTAGGGATGGGCGACAACTTTGGGATCTCCGTCGCGAGTGTGTCGGGGGTACGCCATTCAAGACAGCTTGGTCTATCGCGAACTGAGCGCAGCGAGCGACGTATGTAAATCCGTTGGCGTTCGTGTCGATGAGCGAGAAATCTCGCCTCAGAGCTGGCAAATTCGACAATGAAACCGCCAGCACAGTGGTTCGGAATGCTTCGCAACTGTCGGGTGTCGTTACAACCCACGACGCGCGTGATACCCATCG
>JANNCG010000291.1:0-5179 GCA_031386385.1 Myxococcales bacterium | reverse complement strand
CGGTTCGGACGTCAAAACGACACACGCGATTTGCGATACCGGACTGGCTTTGGCAACGGACGCCGTGGTTCGCGCTCGGTTGATGGTGGCCAAGCTCAGCGCGTTTTGGCTCGTTGGCGGTACAGCGCTGGGACTCCCCCTCGCGCGCGACGCGTACTCGGTGCTCAAAGACACATCGCTACCACAAAAGTACATCGCCCTCGCGAGGTGGTGCACGTGCGCGGTTGATCTGCGGCTTGTTGAGCAAGTGCGGATCGCCGTTGAGTGTTTGTCGACCGATCCGGAGCCAGGGCTCGAAGCGGAGTGGTGGATTGCCTACGGTCGCATGGGGTTTGCCGCAGAAATTGCAGGCATGCGTGATGTGTCTGAGAAGTTTTTTGACCGCGCATCACAGCGCTTAGATGAGCTGGGTGACAACAGTGCGCGCGAGACCAACGCCTTGTTTCACTTCGTGCAAGGCATGCGCTCGTCATTTTATCACTTTGAGAAGCGAGTCACGGGTTATCAGCTGCGCGTGCTTCACGGTGAGCGCGAGCCCGTGATTGAGCAACTTGGCGTGCTGCATGGGCTTGGATGGTCGCTGATGCAGGTGGGGCAGTGGGGTGCCGCAGTTGAAGCGTTTGAGCGAGGGATTCACCTCGCCGAACGTGAAGGGTTCGAGCTGACTCGCGCCGCGTGGCTGACTCGTGCGACTGCATCTATTGCCTACAAAGAGCTCCGCCGGTTTGACGAGGCGCTCTATCACGCGAAGGCGGCATACGAATGGGTGGCGACCATCACCGCAGCGCGGCTACGGGGAGCAGTCACGATGTACTATGCTCGAGTACTCGCAAGCATTGGTCGTCTGTCCGAGGCGGTTGTGATCGCCCGTGAAGCCGTGGAGGCATTTTTGGGTCCAGTCCCCATGCAGGCGGCGGCGCTCGCGACGATGGTTGAGCTTGAGTTGCATTTCGGAAATGTAGACTCTGCAGTCGCTCTCAGCGAGCGAGCGATAGCCATCGCAACGAAGAATCACGGGCTCGAGCAGGACGAGCTGCTGGTGCATTTAGTGCGCATTGAGGCCCTTTTCGCTCACGGCGATCGCGCGCTTGCGGTCGAGATGCTCGAGAAAGCCTACACGATGCTCGCGGAGCGAATTGCCATGTTTACCCACGAGCCTTGGCGCCGGTCTTACATTCACGGGCTACCCGAAAACGTTCGGCTCTTGGCTTTGTACCAACAGTACGCACAACCTATTTCTTCGAGCTAAGTGTCGCCTGTGCCGCAGCGAGTCGCGCAGTAGGGACCCGAAACGGCGAGCAGCTCACGTAGTCGAGTCCGAGGGTCTCGCAAAACTCAATGCTCGATGGATCGCCTCCGTGCTCACCGCAGATTCCGATTTTGAACCCGTCTTTTTGTGCGCGACCGAGCGTGACTGCAGTCTTCATCAGACTGCCAACCCCATCGCGATCGAGGCTGACAAATGGGTCGACCGCGATCACTCCGTGCTCGACGTATGCGGGAAGAAATCGCCCCGCGTCGTCGCGCGACAGGCCCCAGGTGGTCTGCGTGAGATCGTTGGTTCCGAAGCTAAAAAAGTCTGCGACCGAGGCGATCTGGTCCGCGACGACACACGCGCGTGGAAGCTCGATCATTGTGCCTACGGTGTATTCTACGCGGTCTTTTTCAGCTGCAAAGACACCCTCCATTGCGTCAACGACGATCTTGCGCATGATGGCCAGCTCTTTTTGCGTCCCCACCAACGGGATCATCACCTCGGGGCGTGGATCTTTGCCTGCGCGCTTGCAGTCGAGCGCAGCCAGCGCGATCGCACGCGATTGAGTCTCATAAATCTCAGGAAAAGTAATCGCCAGCCGGCACCCTCTGTGACCCAACATCGGGTTAAACTCATGCAGCGCCTCATTGCGACGCACCAACGCTTCAAACGTTAGGTTCATCGTAGCGGCTAGCTCGCGGAGGTCTTCGTCTCGCTGGGGTAAAAACTCATGCAGCGGCGGATCGAGCAAGCGAATGGTGATGGGAAGGCCCGAAAGCTCTGTAAATATCCCGGCAAAATCCTTGCGTTGCATGGGCAGAATCTTCTCAAGGGCGTGGCGTCGTCCCGCTTCAGAGTCCGACAATATCATCTCGCGCACCGCTGCAATTCGGTCCGCTTCGAAGAACATATGCTCGGTGCGGCACAGCCCTACACCCTCAGCGCCAAACCTTCGCGCGTTGCGAGCGTCCGTGGGCGTGTCTGCGTTTGCGCGAACCTTCATCCGTCGCATCCCATCGGCCCACTGAAGGATCTGCTCAAACTGAGGATCGGTCGCTGCCGCGCTGATCGGGAGCGTGCCTGAATAGATCCGACCCACGGTGCCATCGAGCGTAATTTTATCGCCTTTTTTCAGCGTAACGGTGTCCTTCGCGCGATGCACGGTCATGGTCTCGGTACGATAATCCACGGTGATCGATGAGCACCCTGCGATGCAGCACTTGCCCATCCCCCGAGCCACCACGGCGGCGTGCGAGGTGAGTCCTCCGGTTGCGGTGAGAATGCCCTTGGCGGCCTTCATCCCATGAATGTCCTCCGGCGAGGTCTCTCGGCGCACCAAGATCACATCACGGCCATTGGTTGCTGCGTGCTCGGCCTCGTCCGCCGTAAACACAATCTCACCCGCTGCGTAGCCGGGTGATGCTGGCAGCCCTTGCGCGAGGAGCAAGCCCTTACTCTCTGCTTCTTTGGCATCGTCTGCATCGAGTCGGGGCAAAAACAGCTCGTTGAGCCGCGAGGCCTCCACGCGCTGCACGGCTTCTTCTTTTGTAATCAGCCCCTCGTTCACCATCTCAACGGCGATGCGAACGCTGGCACGCATGGTGCGTTTTCCGTTGCGAGTCTGAAGCATCCAGAGCTTGTCGCGCTGGATCGTAAACTCGATATCCTGCATGTCGTGGTAGTGATTTTCTAGCTGATTTTGCAGCTCAAAAAGCTTCTTGTAGGCCACTGGCATCAGGGCCTCAAGCGAGGTCGCGCTGCCTGCTGCTTTGGCGTCACGGGCGGTGACCTTAAAGGGTGTTCGAATGCCCGCAACGACGTCCTCGCCCTGCGCGTTTGGCAAAAACTCGCCAAAAAATCGCTTCTCACCCGTCGAAGGATCGCGTGTAAAACACACTCCCGTCGCGCAGTCGTCGCCGAGGTTGCCGAAGACCATCGCCTGCAAGTTGCACGCGGTACCCCACGCAGCTGGAATGTGGTAGGTCGAGCGATAGACTTTTGCGCGATCGTTGTTCCAGCTTCGAAATACCGCGCTAACCGACGCCCACAGCTGCTCCCAGACGTCCTGTGGAAACTCTTTCTTCGTCCGAACGGCGATGTGCTCTTTGCTCTTTTTCACCACCTCGCGCAACGCGCTCTCGGGGATCGTTGAGTCGTCCCGCGCGCCAGAACTTCGGCGCGCCTCAGAGAGAAAGTGCTCGAATGGTTCGCGGTCTAGCTCAAGCACTACGTTTGCGTACATCCCCAAAAATCGGCGATAGGCGTCGAAGGCAAAGCGCGCGTTTCCTGTTTGTTTTGCAAGCGCTTCGACGGTGACGTCGTTGAGGCCGAGGTTGAGCACGGTGTCCATCATCCCGGGCATAGAAGCGCGGGCGCCAGATCGCACGCTTAACAGCATGGGGTTGTCGTGATCGCCAAAGGTTGCGCCAACACTCTGCCCCATGCGGGTGATGGCCTCTTTGCACTCGCTGATCACGTCGTCTGCGATCTTTCCGCTGCGCAAATACTCTAGGCACACATCGGTGATAATCGTGCACCCCGGCGGAACCGGAATCCCCAACGCCGTCATCGTCGCAAGCCCCGCTCCTTTGCCGCCAAGCTTCTCTTTGCCCAGAGACTTGCCCTCTGATTCACCATTGCCGAAAAAAAATACGCTCTTGCTCATGATGGCCTTTTTAGCTGTTGTTCGAATGTTATGGGACGTACCCGAGAAGCTGCTCGAGCACCTGGCCCTCGCAGTTAGCCGCTGTGCTCACGAAATGATCTCCACTCGCCATGATGCGACAGCGGTACAACGCAGTGGCACCCGCGACGGGGTTGTTGTGAATGTATCCTACCGGGCCCATCGGCTGCAGCCCCTCACATCGAGGATCGCGCGTGAGCAGATTGTGGCTGCTCGCAACGGCACCCACACGGCACTCAAACAAGAGCGTGGTGTCCGGGCGCGCGTCGCGCCACAATCGCCATGAATTTTCCACGGTAAATCCCGGCGGTGCGATGCGAGTTGAGCTCCAGTGCCCCCGCGCCACGTTGAAGCTTCGCCGCAGCCGTGTGTACGGAAGGTCTTCAAAACCGCACGACAGCATCGGCGGCGCGAGGTCACTGCGATTGGCGAGCGCCCAAGTGCTCCACGCTGGCTTCGGTGATCCATCCGGGTTGCGCAGCCCAAGTCCGAGCCCACCCGCGAGCTCATCGGGGTGATCACTCATGCGATGGTAGACATAGTTATCGATCCCAGGCGTGCCCAACACATTGCGAAATGTGTCGCAGATCGCGGTCGCTTGGGCCATGGGCGTTGAGTTGGGTGCCACTGAGTTGATCCCGCTTTCGGTGAGCTCAACCTCTTGGGTGCTTGGGACGGTCGAAAAGTTCGCGCGAAGCCAACCCACGACAGTCCCGATGTTTCCGTAAGTGACTCTGGGCCAATCGTCGGGCGAAAACTGCGGCCGCAGCAGGTTGGGGGCGTAAGGGTGAAAGGCCACTCGCCACGCGCGTGGTGCCACAAGGGGCGCCAGCCGCAGCATCATGGTCTCGGCGCCTAACACGGGCGAGGGTGCCGCAGGATTGTCAAACGCGCTGCCAAAATGGTGCTCAAATGAATACAACACCCGCGCCGTCGGCTGCTCTGCCACCACGGCGTCGTACGCGGCGTTGTACACATTGGCGTAGCTGCGAACCCACGCGTCCACGTTGCATGCGCCTGCGGCTTGACCACAACCGATGTCAAACCAGTCGTTGCTGTTGACCTCGTTCCAGATGACAAAGTCGGCGATGCGGCCGTGATCGTGGCGACCATCATACCTTCGCGCAATCACGCGCAAAAACCGGCCATAATCCGCAGGGTCGATCGGCGCGCAAAATCGCTCAAATCCCGGCGCCGCAGGAGTACAACCCGGCACTCGTGCATACCCCGGCGAGCCATAG
>JANNCG010001144.1:0-4861 GCA_031386385.1 Myxococcales bacterium | reverse complement strand
CGCACGACTTGAACGAAAGCAGGCTTTGGTGCTGGCCCGACCGCAGAGCCCGTGCGTCGTGGCGGGGGACGTAAGCGCGCAGCCCAGCGAGCAAGAGAGGACAGTGACAGATCGTGTTGTTGAGCAAATTGGGCGCCAGTCAGGCCGCTCGCGTGCCACGCTTCGACGCGCTCACGCCACTTTGCTTCACGATGGGGGTTTGAGGATCGCATGCGCGCGACAGTGCTCTACAGCCCAGCCGCACGGAACCACGCGGGTTCACGCAGCGCTTACGGTGCAAACAGTTCGCCTGCTCGCTGGTTCAACAAATTGGGGTCCTCTCCCGTCGTGTGAAAGACTCCCACAGTATGAAGTGCCTCATGCACGAAAGCCGCACTGTATGCCTGAGTAAGAAACACCGATTTTTGCTGAGTGGTCATCGTCATTGTGGGACGGACAGGATTTCCGATGAGGTGCACTCTGCATTGTCGAGTGGGTAAGCCCGGGCATTTCACTGGGTCCGCGACTCCTATCAGACCGTTTATCTCTTCGGGAATCTCAGTATTCATATCCACACAGCCCTCGACGCCTGCTGCGTCAAGCGCACCAAAGTTTGGGTGCGAACCGTCAGAGTACCAGCGATTGACGGGGCTAAACCCGGCGGCGGCGGGAGGGCCATCTCCGAAATGTAGCGGGCAGAATGAGGGATTGGTCTTATTTGAGTTCGCAAAGATCGACGGGAGCCACCAGCCACGTCGCGCGACCGGTGCTTGAATGAATCGGATGGCTGCGGCTGATCCAAAGTAGTTCTGGATGAGTGCGTTGGAGCTGTTTACCAGTGCTGTTCGCAGTGGCGCGGCGTTAGCCTCGCTCGACAGATCAAACCATGATTGCAGAGGCAATGCTGGTCGCGCGTGGTTTCGAATACTTCCTGCGCCGGTGCCAACGTTAAACTCCATACCAATGTTAAACGTCAACTCAAAATACCTGGGCCCGCCATCAGCGCGAAAACAGTTGTCGTTTAGATTTGTACGAGTGCTCACTGCCGCGACGTCAGCAACATTGCATTCAGTCTGGGTTAGGACGGCATACGCATTTCCGACCCGACAGGGTAAATATGTTTCGACGATCAACCGGTACTGACCGGGCCGAAGTGGTGCAATTCCGGGCTGCAAATTTCTACGGCCTTGTTGCGCGATGATAGGTTGAAGACGATACCGGTCAGGATTTTGCGCGTCGCGAATGACGTTTGCGCCACAACCGAGTCGTCCGTTCCACTCAATCGTGGTGGTGCGACCCGCGCGTGCGAGACCTTCAACGAGAACTCTCGCGTCATGCGCCCCTGCCGCCCTGCCACCAGGAGAGGGAGCAAAATTAAATGCATCGCCCCTGCCTTGACGACACACTTGCGCTGAGGGAGACACTTCATAGGGTAGCCCTTGCATGGTTGTCGGCAGCGCTTCGGCGATGAGAATTCGAAATGGCAATTCGCGAGTGGGATTGCCAGGGACATCCACGTTCTTGATGATAATTTCTGCGTTTTGCTGGCCGTTGCCGCGCAACCCATCAAGGTCCGAGATCCAAAGAACGACGGGCTGATTTGGCGGTGGATCACTGCGCGCACCGGGGGGACGCAGCACAACCGACGTGAACTGTGGCGTCCACGTTTCGGCGCTCTGAGAGGTTGAGTGAAGCGCGAGTCGCGCAACGGGTGCCGTGTTGCCCTCGCGATTCACCGGCAGTTCAGTACCGCCTGACGAAGCGGCAAACACGTAGTCAGGAGAACCCAATGCGGGCGATTTTCCAAACACGGTTCGTTCGGTGGGTACCCAAATGCTGTTCGGGTCCGGGCTCACGTTGGTGTTAAACGATGGAACCGTTTGTGTCAGATTGAGAGTCGAGTTGATCGCGTACGCTTTGGTGATGCTGGCGAGGGTGATGCCCGCCCCACAATCACTGCCGTCAGGCACGTCACAACCTTCGCGACGAAAATCACTGACGGGTATGCACTCATTGAGATCGGGACGTCTATCCAAATCGCCGCCCTCCACGGGAAGCGTTTTACACAATATAATCCGTGGCATCCCCGGTGGATTGAGGCCGAATGGATCGGCGTTCCAGTCGTTGATCTTGAGCATTCGAGTGTACATCGAGTCGCTTCCGCCGCAGAGCGTTCGGCCCTGAGATTGCGCTGTCCCAACGTAGCCAGCGACACCCCGCAAGCTGTCTGCAATACAACGTTGGACAGATGGGGATCGTAACAATTGACCAGCGTCACCGGGCACGTCTAACATCCAGTACTGGTTTGGATTTCCCATACCTGGACAGCCACGAATCACCCAGTGCGCAGCAGCTCCTTTCGGTCGGCGTCGGTCTTCGTTGTGGTAGCCCCATTGCGTCGGGCCGCGAAAATCGCTCCAAGTGACTTCGAGTGACGAAATCGTGTAGTCTTCGCTTGGGGCACCAAAAGTATATTCGCGTGGACGGGCCGCGACAAAATACGGTTGAAACTGAAACCCTTGCCCCGCCTGCAGCGACGCCGATTGCAGTGTTAAGCCTAGACTGTCAGCGCCCTCGCTGTCCGTCGTTGCGGGCAACCACCAAGTTGCTCCTCGCACGCGCGCTGTCACATGAATGGGATAATCTATGTCTCGACCGTTTTGGTCTTGCTCCCGTTTGAGCAGCGTGAGCTCGAAGGTCGAATTGCGAACGCCTTTGAAAAACAGCGCTGGTGACACTTGTCCGATTCTGTCGTTGAGGTTATCTCGCGAGTTGGCAATCCCATCACAATCGTCGTCCGCAAGCGGACTGTCCTGTCCGTCAGGGACACCGTCATGATCCGAATCGGACATCCGAGGATCAGAGCCGCGCGCCGCCTCGACGTTGTCTCTGACCCCATCGCCATCGGTATCAGGGGATCGTGGGTCTGTCCCGCCTCCCATCTCAGCTTCGTTGCGCAGTCCGTCACCGTCCATGTCATCGTCACAAAGATCGCCCTGCCCGTCGCCGTCTATGTCAGCTTGCGGTGTGTTTGAACGGCGAGGACAATTGTCGCCTCGATCTAAGACCCCATCAAAATCGCTGTCTTCACTATCCGTGTGAATAATCAGCGGAATGCGATCAAATCCAACCAGTCCTTGCACCGCATTGCCGTTGGCCAATGCATCCACTCGAAGCGATCCACTTTGAGTCGCGACGCCGCCAGCAGCAACACCGTTGAGCGCGGCTCGAAACAACCCAAGATCGCCAGCGACACGACTGAGGGACCACTGGTGACCCTCGCCATCGGTCACTCTGACCTCTGTCACCATGGGCATTGCTTCAGGATGCACTCTCACATTCACCACTGGACTTGGTGCTGTTCGCGTGTGGGCCGTGACCAGCTCGCCAACAAAGCTAACGGGCGAAAATTGAAACGCGTTGATGTCCACTGGGGCTCGTCGATGCATATCGCCAAACTCACCCTGTGTGACCGCACTCAAGTCAAAACGTTTTGCACCCAGCTCGACAAGCGCCTCTCGCGTCACTGATTCGAGACGAAACACTGGCATCCCTCGGGCAAATCCGTTGATCGCATCGATGGGTGTATAAGCAAAGCTCTCTGTCAGCGGGCGCTCTAAAAACTCAACTTCGCCGTACAGCGTGCTGGTACGAGCGTTAAGCGCTGCGGCAACACCCTCAACCGAATAGCCCCAGCCCCGTGCGGTCTGAGCGACCATTCCGACTCGCGCGGGCAGCTCGGTGAAGCGTCCGGTGATTGGGAGGTGAGGAGGGTACGACCAAACCAAACCCTGCACGCACAACGACGGATGCGTGAGTCCATCCACACAGAGAGTTTGCTCAAGTTGGCCACCATTTGCCGGCTGCTCACCAGCGATGGCGCCACGCAAGTCCCAATGCGAAAACGTCGGTGGCGTAGCCGATCCTGCGGTGTATGCAAATTCTGTCGCCAGGCCCCCATACGCTCCACGCGAACGCAAAGGCGTTGCACACAAGCCACTCTGGTCGAACGGGCATTGGTCAATCGCGCCGCCTGGTCGCTCAAAAACTCGCAGCGAACAAGCTCGGTTGATGTCTGCGTTGCACAGGGGCGGAGGGGCCACATTGCCCAACACTAGTCCATTGAGTTCAATATGGATGATGGGTCGCCGCGCGAGCAGTTGTGCATCGTTGAGCGCGGCCCATGCAGGGTTGGATGAACGAAGCGTGGCGAGGACTTCTGAGTGCGTGCGCAATGGGAGTGCGAGCGCATCAAACAACAAACGAGTTGTACCCCCGGAGGTGATTCTGCGTTGAATTCCTGGTCGTTTTTCAGTGTCAATCGCCGCTGGTCCGGCCGCAAACAAAGAATCGTAGGGCACGGCGAGCGGTCTTACTGGGGGTTGCACTTCTTCCGTTGCGAAGATTGCCAGCGCGTGTCGTGTGACTGAGTTCTCATCGATTGCAACGTTGAGCGCCAACTCAACACACCGGCTTACGTCCGCAACGCCGCTGCATCCCGATGCCCGCAGTGACCCCGGATCGAGATCGGCAGCGTTTGTTTGGTACTCGTTGGTCCCGACTGCATTCGCGATGCCCCCTCGCGTTGGCCCCGACCCTCGCATATCACGCGAACACGTTGCTGTTGCCACGGACAGCGCTAACAGCGTTGCCCAGTTGCGCGTCGCACGAAGACGCTCTCTGCGGCTCTCTGCGGCTCTCTGCGGCTCTCAAGTTAGACTTAGTCTTCATGGTCATCTCCGTTTGAAACCAAACTGGATGAGTTGAACTGCCCCGCCAATGGGTCACATCAAGTCACCATCTCGCAAATGATGCTACGAGCGAATCCATCGTTCTGTCAACGCCGCGCTCACGATAACCCACCGAACAGCTAGAATGCGCT
>JANNCG010001130.1:0-3200 GCA_031386385.1 Myxococcales bacterium | reverse complement strand
GATCGTCGGCAGCGACCTTCGCGTCGACGGAAAAGCAGGCGGCCCCATCGATCGAGACCGTGCGTTTGCTTTTACCCGCGCGCGCAACGGTTGACGTAATGCGAATTGTCTGGGGGATTTAGGCCATCAAATGCGTTTGTGTTATCCTCTCCCTGGACGGTCGCAAAACCGCTCACTTGCACCCATGACACGACGAACACGCAACTACGAATCTATCGGTCTGTCCCACGTGGGGACCCTGCTCGCTGAGGCGCTCGGTGACAGTGGGCGTGTGCGTCAAGCGCTAGGCGTTTGGCCTGCATGGGAGCAGGCGGTTGGGCCACAAGTCGCGACTCGTGCTCGGCCCGTCGCGCTTCGTGATGGGATCTTGTACGTCAACGTGGCGCACCCGGTGTGGCTTCAAGAGCTGACCCCCATGCGTGAGACATTGTTGCGTCAGCTGCAAAAGCAAGCCGGCAAAGCGGTCGTGAGAGACCTGCGGTTTCGCGTTGGGATGCTCCCGTTGCAAGATAAGGTGAAGCCTATGTTGGTCGCGCCACCAGAGGCCGCTCGCGGGCCGATTCCGTATGAGATGGCCCGGACGATTCGCAGCGTACCGTCGAGTGGGCTGCGCTCGGTGATGGTGCGGGTGGCGTCTCGTTGGGCCGCGCTGCCCAACCGTTAATCGCAAACGCTTTTTCCCGCCGTTTTGCCTACGGAACCACCACGCGCCCCGGCGCTCCGTTGGTCCCCATTTGCGTGTGACATGAGTTGCAGTCGGTGCTGGTCTGACTCCCGATCATCCGTCTTTCACGGCCCTGATAAAGAATCTTCGCGGTGTAAGGCGGGGCTACCACCGCGTTGCGCGAAAAGAAATTGCCAACTTCGTTTGCGGGCAAGCGCAGGACTGTCCCTACGCTGTCGGTGATCTCAACAACGATGCTCGTGGGATCGCCGACGCCGCCGTTGCAGTTGTTTGGCTCGTGCCCGGACGGAAACACCGTCCCCGCGATGGTTAAACGCGGCGCGCGAAACATGCGGTTGTGGCACTCAATGCAGGCCTGTCCAGGGTTCATAAACACCGACTCGGTATTGCCCCCGGTCCAGCTCGTGCCGCTCGTGCAGGTGGGGGGAGCGTTGAGCGGATCTGGCGCTGAGCCATCGGTGCTCGTGCCAGTCCCGTCGCCGCCTGCGCCGTCTAGGGTTGATGCTCCGTCGAGTGAAGCACCATCAAGCCCGCCGGTCACCGCTCCGGCACAGCCAGTGCTCAACGCCAAAGTGGCTAAGAGCGACCGCGAATCTTTGAAAAAATGCTTTGTCATGGATGAGTTGTAAGAGCCACGAGGGGCAAAAACGGTTCAGTCATTCATCCGGCCTGCTCCGCAGTTTGAAAGACGGCCGTTGCCGCCATCTGTCTGTCTGTGTGCGTACAAATCCTATCGATTGGGTTAATTCCAGCATTCAATTGTAGACGGGCTCAATAAGATTGGGCACAAAGGTTGGTTAGGAGATCACATGTCGAATCTACCGTTAAAATTGCTGAGTCACCGAGCGCGAAGGACCGTCGTCGCGTCGCTCGTTGGACTTGCTCTATTCGGAGTCAGCGCGACGAGCTGGGCACAAGCGCAGCCGCTCACGTTCTACGGACAATCGCTTCCACCGGATGGAATGTTTCAAGAACAGGTGGTCATTGTCGCGCGCAACGCGAACACGACGTACCAAGTGTTTCGTCTTGATGGCCCGATGCCCGTGTTGGTCATGGGCGGGGGAGGGATGCTCGCGGCGCTAGGTGTAGCGACGATTAACATCCCCACGAACATTCCCATCAAGGTGGTCACCAGCGATCTGGCATATGTGTACGAAGGTTATGACTGCTGCAACTACGGCGGTCAGTGGCACATGCCCGCACGCGATGGGACCACGTTTGTGGGTCGAGACTTCGTGCTGTACCGCCCAGTGACGATTTCCGCTGCCAATCAGCTGAATATTATCGCGCACGAGGCCACCACGATCACCATTCGCAACGCGATGGGCGTGATGGTCGCGCAGAATAATTTGGCCGCCAATGGCGTGTGGCGCGATCCTCCGGGCGTCACCGCGCGCAACGTGTTTACCGCCACAGGAACGGGAAACTTCTCCGTCGCCATGGGCACAGCCAACGGGTTTAACACCGTGCACTCGATTGATAGCCCCTTGGCTTCGTGCAACACGGACGTGGGTCGGCGCTTCTCGTTTCCGGTCAATCAAGGCGGGTACGTGGGTGCTTGGGCGATGTTTAACTATGGCGCTGCCGTGGCAAACATCACGCTCACGCTTCGGGGCGGCGCGGCACGGATGCTCACGATCCCGGCCAACGCGTACACCTTCACTCAGCCGGTGGTGGACGGAGTCTATGACGTCGCGAGCGATCAGCCTCTCTCCGTGTGGGGCGGAACGCTCGAAGGAGCAGCCACCATTGACGCGTTTGGCGATGACATCTCGCAAGCGGTCGGTGACCGAGGGCTGCGATACTTCGGTCGGTCTCTGCAGTTTCCGACCATTGTTTTTGCAGGTGAAAACAACACCGTTGTGACGGGCACTGCCACCAACGGGATGATGGTGACCAACATCAACGTCACGCTACAGCGCGACCAGTGGTCTGCCCTCCCAGCGTCTCGTGACCTGCGTCTCACCTCAACATTACCCGTAACTTATGTCACTCGCGGTGGCCTCGCGGGTCGCAATGACCTGGGCACTTGGCTTCGTCCGACACCCCGCGCAGACACTGACGGTGACACCATTCTTGACGTGGACGAAGGTGGAGGCTGCGGAAGCGCCTCTCCGGACACGGACATGGATGGGACTCCGGACTTTCTCGATCTGGACTCTGATGGCGATGGCTTGACCGACGCCCGCGAAGCGGGGGATGCGATTCTTGGGACGCTCCCGGTCGACACAGACCGCGACGGGATCCCAGATTTTCGCGACATCGATGACGACAACGACACAGTCCCAACGCGCAACGAGATCGGTCCAGGAGGGCCGATGATGCTGCTCGATACGGACACTGATGGCGTTCCAAACTACTTGGACAACGACGATGACGGTGACGGTGTTCCCACGGCGAGTGAGCTGGGAGCGGGTGGCTTTATGATGCCCCGCAACACCGATCAGATGGTGCCCGCAGGCCAAGGAACAAGCGACGCAAACCCTGACTATCTCGACACCGACGACGACGGCGA
>JANNCG010000032.1:0-2941 GCA_031386385.1 Myxococcales bacterium | reverse complement strand
GTCGAGTATGCGGACGTGTTGGGGATTCCCTTTGATTTTACGGCGAAGCCGGTGATCGCGAGCCCGAAGCCTCCGCGAGAGACGGTACAAGTGAAGGCCGTGTTGCCCGAGCGAGAGCACTTAGAGATTAGCTTTCCGCGTGTGGAGGGATACCGGGTTGAGCTGCCGGATGATCGCATTGAGGCCACGTATGACGACAACTCTGTGTGGAATTTAACACCCGAAGAAGTGGGTCCGTCACGCACGCAAAACTCTGGGATCATCGGCGAGACCGCAGATCTGACGCTTGAGCACATGAGTGACATGCGCTCTTCTACGTTGCTGTTTCATCTTACCAAGCGGCTGCTTGAGACCAAGTTTCGCGAGCCCGGTGAGCCAGCGCCAGTGCACTTGTTCGGTCAGCTCAAGCGCGTCACAAAACAGTGGCTCGACACCTGCCTGAAGTGCCACGGCGGCACGTACCCTGCGCTCTTGATGTACCAAGAACTACAAGACATCGCGTGTCAGCGCATCACCACCGGAATCACACGCAAGTTTGAGTCCGAGCGTCCCATGCGAGTGACGCTTGACCCGTACAACTCCATCGGCTCCACCCGACACGTCCGCTTCAACACCTCCAACACCGAGCGATACAACACCGATGGTCCGCCGCCGAAGAACCAGCTTAACTGGGTGATCCTCGACAGCGAGTGGGAGGCAGAGTTTTGCCGCGTGGCCGAGAGCCATCCACAAGTTGTACGTTATGTGAAGAACCACAACCTGGGGTTTGAGGTTCCGTACTTGTACGGAGCGAAGATGCTCAGGTATTTGCCTGACTTTATCGTTGTTATTGACGACGGTCACGGGCCCGACGACCTCTTGCATCTCGTGGTCGAGATCAAAGGTTACCGAGGCGAAGATGCGAAAGAGAAGGCCGCGACGATGAAGACCTATTGGGTTCCGGGGGTGAACAACGAGAGAACGTTTGGACGCTGGGCCTTCGCAGAGTTTCGCGAGCTCTATCAGATCGAGTCAGAATTTAAGGCGAAGATCGAGCAGTCGTTTAGCACGATGATCACGACAGCAACCACAGCCACAACCACTGCACCTAGAAGCGACGGCAAATAGTCACCCATGGCAAAAAAAACCATTGAAAACAAATCCGTCGAGTCCATCAAGCACGACGCCGCGAAGCGAAAAAATATTCCGTCTGCCGAGCAGCAGTCGTTTGTGCAGAAAGAGCAAGAGCGCACGAAGAAGGTTCGCTATCCCCGCAACACAGACCTCGATCCACAGCTGGTCTGGCGCGGCAAAGACGAAGCCGACTGGAGCGATCTCGTCGTCGATGCCCCACCGTTGTACGTGCAAGAGAAGGTACACCCGAAAACGCTCATCAATGATTTGCTTGGCAAAACACAGGCAAACAAAGCGTTGGACAGCGGGTATCAGCCAAACTTATTTGCGGACTTTGATGGGCTGCCGAAAGAGGCCGACCAGACCGAGTTTTATGCGCACGATCAGAACTGGTCCAACCGCATGATCCTCGGCGACTCGCTGCAAGTGATGGCGAGCTTGGCTGAGCGCGAAGGGCTGCGGGGTAAGGTGCAGTGCATTTATTTCGACCCGCCGTATGGGATCAAGTTCAACAGCAATTTTCAGTGGTCTACCACGAGCCGCGATGTGAAGGACGGCAAGGCGGATCACATTACGCGTGAACCTGAGCAGGTGAAAGCGTTTCGCGACACGTGGCGCGACGGGATCCATAGCTACCTCACGTACCTCCGCGATCGGCTCACGGTGATGCGCGATTTGCTCACGGAGTCGGGCTCGATTTTTGTGCAGATTGGCGATGAGAACGTGCACCGGGTGCGGGCGGTCATGGATGAGGTTTTTGGGGAGGAAAATTTGTGTGCACTTTTGGTTTGCAGGAAAACAAGCAGTCTAAACAGTCCTGGCGCGCGTGTGAACGTTATCCCTGCGAGTGCAGACTTCATCATTTGGTTTGCTAAGAAAAAGGAGTCTGTTAAGTATCGGCAACTCTACAACGAGAAATCTCTTCATGGTGATGGGGGCGACCACTACCGCTTGGTGGAGGATGCGGACGGGAGTGTGCGGCCACTCACCCAGCGAGAACTCCATGATCCGTCGAGCATCCAAGATAATGTGAAAGTTATCCGAGCTGACAACCTGATTTCACAGGGCTACTCGGAAGGGTTGTCAGGTGCGTTTCAGTTCGAAGGCCGTTCGTTCCAGCCAGGCTCCACATCGCACTGGAAAACAAAGCCCGACGGATTGGTAAACCTTTCGCGAAGCGGGAGACTCCTGATCACTGGCCGCACATTGGCGTACAAAAGGTGTTTTTTAGATTTTCCGGTCATGATGGTGAACTCTATTTGGGAGGATATTGGCGCGGATTCTGAGAAAACCTACGTCGTTCAAACTCCTACAGCTGCCATTAAGCGCTGCATCCTCATGGCCTCCGACCCAGGTGATCTCGTTCTCGACCCGACCTGCGGCTCCGGCACCACCGCGACCGTTGCCGAGCAATGGGGCCGCCGATGGATCACCATCGACACATCCCGCGTTGCACTCGCTCTCGCCCGTGCCCGCATTATGGGTGCACGATATCCGTTTTACTTATTGGCCGACTCCCGCGAAGGCCAACTCAAAGAAGGCGACGTCACCCGCACTGCGCCGAGCTCGCAGCCAACGTACGGCAATATCCGCCACGGCTTCGTCTACGAGCGCGTCCCGCACATCACCCTCAAGTCCATCGCGAACAACGCCGAGATCGACGTGATCTGGGACAAGTGGCAAGCGAAGCTCGAACTCTTGCGCGAGAAGCTCAACACCGCTCTCAAGAAGCGCTGGGAAGAGTGGGAAATCCCACGCGAAGTGGACACCAAATGGCCCGACGCGACGAAAAAACTCCACGCCGACTGGTGGCAAGCTCGGATCGCGC
>JANNCG010000019.1:0-3607 GCA_031386385.1 Myxococcales bacterium | reverse complement strand
CCGCGAGCTCACCGTCACTCGGTATCATTCGTAAGCGTTGCTCGTCCGTCAACGGCTGCTCGCGCGACTCTGCGGCGTCCTCTGCGGGAGCGCGCTCAGCAGGTGCAGCGCCTTCGCTTCCATCTTCTGTTGGCTCTGCGGGGGTGCTGTCACCGGTTCCAGCGGGGGGCGTGCCGGCAGGGGGCGTGCCTGCGGGCGGAGTACCTGCATCTGGCGGCTCGGGGAGCACTTCGGGGGTCGGAACCTGCGGCGTTGGCGGCAGATCGACCGGAGTCGCGGGCGGTGTTGCGGGCGGTGTCGCGGGCGGTGTTGCGGGCGGTGTTGCAGGGGGGGTGCGCGGGCGAACGTTTTGATTGGGTCGTCGTTGTGCGATCGCGTTTGTGGGGCACACCGCGAGCACGCTTACGGCGCAGAGCGTGACAAATCGCAGACGGTTGTTTGTGTTCGCGCCCAAGCTCATCCCTTGGCGCCTCATCTTTTGTCTGCCGCCACGGTGGCAAGCAGAGCGGACACATCGCTTATAAGCGATGCTCGTGGGATCGTGACTTCTTCGCGAGTGAGCAAGTTCTTTAGCTTCAGAATCCCTTTGTCGACTTCGTCGGCGCCCAAGATAATCGCGCACTGAGCCCCGGCGCGTTCGGCGTGCGCAAACTGGCGATCAATCTTGCCAAAGCGTGTGTCGGCGACAACATGAAGCCCCGCTTGCCGAAGCTCGCGTGCGATGACAAGGGCTTCGGTCTGTACTTTTTCGGGCTCTGTGCGATCCACGGCAATGACTGCGCACACGGTCTTCACTTTGGCGCGGAGCAAAGCTTGTGAACCCGCTAGAAGCAAACGCTCGCATCCAAGCGCAAAGCCGACGGCCGGAGTGACTGGGCCGCCAAGCTGTTGAATGAGGCTGTCATAGCGACCCCCGCCACCGAGGGCGTCTTGGGCGCCGAGGGTTCCGCTGGTGTCGGTGAGCTCAAAGATGGTGCGAGTGTAGTAGTCAAGGCCGCGAATTATCGTGGGGTCGATCTCAAACGGGGTCCCGATGCGTGTGAGCGCGGCGGCGACGAGGTCAAAGTGCTTTCGGTCCGCGTCGCCCAGAAGACCGATCAACTGCGGCGCACCGGCGCGCAAAGCGACATCCTCCGGCGACTTTGAGTCCAGAATCCGCAGGGGATTGGTGTCGATTCGCCGCTGACTGTCTGCGCTCAACTGAGCTTTGAAGGGCGTGTAGTAATCGCGCAGGGCCTGTGCATAGCGCACCTTGGTGTCGCCCGAACCCAGCGAGTTAATCCGGATCTTTACCTGTGAAATCCCAAGTGAACTGACAAACGAGTGCGCAAAATCAATCAGCTCGGCGTCCGCGGCAGGGCCTGGGTCTCCGTAGACCTCAGCGCCCACTTGGTGAAACTGCCGATAGCGCCCCTTGGCCGGTCGCTCGCCCCTAAACATCGGTCCCGAATAATACCAACGAGACACCGGCTCTTTTGAAGCCATCTTGTGCTCGATGTATGCGCGCACAGCGCTCGCGGTGCCTTCGGGACGAAGCGTTAGCGAGCGGCCGCCGCGGTCTTCGAAAGAGTACATTTCTTTCGCGACGACGTCGGTCTCTTCGCCGATCCCTCTTGAAAAAAGCTCGGTAAACTCACACAGCGGCGTGCGCACCTCGCCAAATCCATAGCGCGCCGCCATCGCGTGAAACGCGCCCTCTAGCACCTGCCACTGCGCGCTGTCCGCAGGGAGGGCATCGTTCATTCCGGGCACGGATCTAAGCAAATCAGCACTCATGGTCTCAAGTCGGCGGAAACTAGTCACGGCAAGGTCACACGGTCAAGCACCGACACACACGCGGACCTGTTATCTTCGCGTCCATAGATCGTGCTTGAATCCCGTCGCCCACCGTGGCATCGCAGAAGTGCTGTGATTGCTCAATTGTCGTCTGCTAACAAACACATCCTTGCAGTGGCGCTCTCGTTTTTGTCCTTTGCCTCGCTTGCGACGGTGGCGATGACGCAGAGCTGTGCAACGCCGCTGACCTATCGGGTCTGCGATGAGCTGGATCGAAGGTCCTGCACGGCACCCAACCCACAGTCAGAACCACTCTCGCTGTATCGCGGGAGTCCAGATGCGGGGAGCCCGGAGGCTGGTGTGGCCGTTAACGTCGGCAATGTGGTGGTCACGGCGATTGACGACTATCTCGAATCGGCTAGCGGAAACACAGGCGATGTGTGGGTCCAGCAGGTGTACACCAACCCGAATTTTTCTGGCTGTGCACCGCACCCCGACGGCCGACGCGTGTGCGGGATTCAGCTGTTTGCCCCAACGTTTGTCCCCGCTGGGACCGCGCTTCTCGCAGGCGATTTGGTGGCAGTCACCGGCGGGCGTTATGATCGATTTGACTGCACCGTGTGCTGCCGGCCTCCGGCGAACCCGTGCCGGTTTATGGATCGCATTCTACCTGAGTTTTCACAGGCGAGCGTTGAGCGCGTGGGCACGGGCGTGACACCTGTGGTCGTCCCAGCAACGCTTGAGCAAATCGCGCTCGACGGGGATGCATACACCGGGGTGCTCGTGAACATCGGCGCCGAGATCACCCTCATGATGCCCGCGCGTGGCGACATCGGACGAGGAGAGATTCCGATCGCAAACGCTGGGGGAATGAAGCTGTCCGCGCAAATTGGCGCGCTGGTTGACCGAGCGAGCGGCCGGCCCATTTTTGACGTCGCAGCCAACCGACTCAATTTCACGCGCTTGCGCAACGTGACCGCGATCGTGAGTTATTTCTTCGGCAACAAACTGCTCCCTCGCGGGCCGCAAGACTTCGAAGCGCTCCCGTAGTCTAAGGTCATGCGCAGCACTCTTCAACGAAACGCTCTGGCGCGCGCCTTGGCCGCTGGGCTCTGTATTTTGTCGAGCGGATTAGCTCTTCGAACGCTCGGGGCACAGACTCGCGCAACGGGAGATTCTGGTGTCTCGACCATCGCGCGCGATGTGGGACCACGGCGGGTGAGCATAGGCGCGACGGGGGATATTTTAGTCCACCGCGCAGTGGTCTCGACCGTCAACGCTCACGCGAGTGAAGGCGGGTTTCGATGGACGCTCGCGGCGATGCAGCCCGCCCTTCGCGCAGTGGACATCGCGTACACCAACTTAGAATCTCCGTTGAGCGAGGCCTTTCATCCGCCGGCCAACGCGACTCCACCGGTGCTGGGCGCGCCGACCAGCTATGGACACGCGCTCGTCGAGACGGGATTTACAGTGTTTTCGCTGGCAAATAATCACTCGTACGACCAAGCGGGCGACGGTCTGGCGGTCACGCTTGATGCCCTTGCCGCAGAGCATGTTGTCACCGTCGGGGCCGGACGCTCAGAAGAAGCTGCGAGAGCCCACGTGGTGATCAACAAAAACGGCGTTCGGGTGGCATTTCTGGCGGCAACCGATCGGCTCAACAACGGCTCGTCGCCAAACCGCGCGGGGATGCGCGTATTTTTGTGCGACGCGCGCAATCAAGCCGTGATGCAAACCGCGTTGGCACAGGCTCGCGCAATGAGCGACGTGGTGATCTTGTCGATGCACTGGAGCCACGATTTTGTGCTCTCGCCGACGGTCGAGGAAGCCG
>JANNCG010001440.1:0-21236 GCA_031386385.1 Myxococcales bacterium | reverse complement strand
GCCCCGGCCAGCCGAGACAGCCGAGACAAGCGGATCACCACGGGTGGCGGTACGGGTGGCGGAGCGCGGCATGAGCGCACCACGCGACAACCGATTCGCGATTTGCTTCGTGAGGGCCAAGAGATCGTCGTTCAGGTCAGCAAAGATCCGCTCGGAACAAAGGGCGCGCGTTGCACCTCGCACATCTCGCTTGCGGGTCGCCACTCGGTCTACCTGCCGACTGTCGAGCACGTGGGTGTCTCAAAGCGTATCGGAAACGAAAAAGAGCGTCGCCGACTCCGCGAGGTGATCGAACAATTGAAGCCCGAAAAGGGCGGAATCATTGTGCGAACGGCCAGCGAAGGGCTCACCAAAAAAGGTCTCAAGACCGACGTTGCCTATTTAGTGACGCTCTGGAATGAGATCTGGCGCAAACGAGAAGCCGCCAAGGGCGCGACGCTGTTGTACTCAGAGCTCGACGTTGTTCTTCGCACGGTGCGCGATGTGATGGGCCCAGAGATCGAGAAAGTCGTCATTGATGACCGCGAAGCACACGCGCGTTGTCAGCGTTTTGTCGAGCGGTTTATGCCCGAACGCAAAGACGACATCATGTTGTATTCTGGGGATGAGCCCCTCTTTGATGCCTATGGGATTGAAGATGAGATCTCGCGGGCGTTGGCGCGAAAGGTTCCGTTGCGGTCTGGCGGGTACTTGATTCTTGATCAAGCAGAAGCGTTGACCGCGATTGACGTGAACTCTGGGCGATTTGTTGGCCAAAAAGACGTTGAAGACACCGTCACTCAAACCAACCTTGAGGCCGTCGAAGAGATCGCATACCAGCTCAGACTTCGCAACTTGGGTGGCCTTATTATTCTGGACTTGATCGACATGGATCGACAGGGCAACCGGGATAAAGTCTATAAGTTGCTCGCGGAGTCGTTGAACAAAGACAAGGCAAAAACCAGTATTTTACGCATCTCTGAGCTTGGACTTATTGAGATGACGCGCAAGCGGACGCGCGAGTCTCTGGGGCGCCAGTTGTACGAGCCCTGTTTCTATTGCGACGGTACGGGCCACACCTCTTCGCGGCAGACCATTGCCTACGAAGTGTTGCGCCAAATTCGTCGAGAGAAAGACGACCTCAAGGGCTACACGATTGTGATCAACGCCCACCCTGCCGTGGCTGATGCTCTTCGCCACGAAGCGAAAGAGGCGTTTGAAGAGGCTCAGCGGCGATACCAGCGACGGTTTGTTGTGATGTCTAAACCAGAGTACCATATCGAGCAATTTGATCTCACCGGACAGTAGCTATGATTCGTGACGACGGCCGACGTGTCGAAGAACGCGTCACTATCAACCAAGAGTTTGAGTCCCTCGACTCGTTTGTGCGCGAGTACGTCGCCAACATCTCGCGTTCGGGAGCGTTTTTACGCTGCAATGAGCCAATGCCCGTGGGCACCAGAGTCCGCGTGAAATTTGTCGTCATCGACGATGAGATTGAAAACGTTGAGGGCGAAGGCGAAGTCGTCCGTGTGCAAAATGATCCGCCAGGGATGGGCGTCGTCTTTGATCGGCTTGATGAGCGCAGCTCAGGGATCATTCAGCGAATGATGGAAAAGGTCAGATCAGGAAGAGCGCTATGACCATTTGGGATCGGATTTCAAAAGGTGTTCGTGATGCGATTGATGCTCCCGGAGCGGGAGGCGCGGGTGCGGGTGGCGCTCGCGGTGCAGGGCCCCAAGGGCTAGCAGCGCTTTCACTTGCAGAAAAACTTGGGCTCACAAAAATCTCAGACGAGGCTGTGGGTGTTGAACTTGAGCGCCGTCGTCGATTGCGTGGCAAAAACGCGAACCGTCGTCCTGCTGCCGACGAGGAGCTTGATGCGATGAATGCCGTTCGCAAAACGCGATCCAAAGTTCTGCAGGTGTCCAAAGCCTATCGCCACCTAGAGCTCGCTCCAGGCGCATCACGCGGACAGATTGAGCGGGCATTCAGAAACCAACTTCGCCAGTACCATCCTGATCGCTTCATCACAGACCGCGAGAGCCACCAGAGCGCCGTTGCACTCGTGGTCTCGCTCATTGACGCGTACATGCTTTTGCTTGGCCGTTAGCACCCAATAGAACGTTGAGCTCAGTCGGTGCGGAGGTAGTTGCGCTGCATCAAGCGCACGATGACCTCGCACGTCTCGAGATCAGAAGTTTTTGAGTGATTCATCACGGCTTCGACGTGGCCGTGGTTAAATGCGAGCTGCAAAATCTCAAGCTCAGTTGGAGAAAGCTCTTTCAACGGAGGCACCAGAGGAGAGGGAATCGACAGGTGCGTCGACATCGCAGGCAACGACGGTTGCAAGCGCTTCATCTCGTCGAGTTGACGCATCCCCTCCATGAGAATTGCCTCAGTCGAGAGCGTCAGCTCTTCGGCAAACTCACGGTCATCGGGGGGATCGAGTTCGAAGGTTCCGCTCTCCCACGTCACGAGACGATAGATGCCCTTCAAAGGTGGGACGTCGGCGTTTTCGTTGATCGCTGCGTGAACAATTTGTCCCCGCCGGAGGTGAATTCGTCCCACATCTTCGTCACGGCGGACAACCAAAATGCCTGATTTTTTGCTCGTTGAAAACAACTGGAGCAAATCGACTAAGGCGACTTCTGACAGGTTGCCCGACATGGTGCGAACCTGACTTGTGCGTCGTCCTGCGGCGGCCTCTTGCATCTTGATGCGTGCGTCGATCTCGCGGGTTTCACCACCGTCCGAGAAGGCCACGCGAATGATGCTCGTCCCAATCAAAATTTTGTCGCCTTCTTTGAGCCGCGACCGGCGAATCTTTTCGCCGTTAACGAAGGTCCCGTTGGTTGATCCGAGGTCTTCAATAACGAGCGAATCTCCCTGCAAAATGACACGTGCATGACGGCGCGAGACCATGTCTTCGATCAACACAATATCGATATCATTTGATCGCCCAACGACGAGCTCTTTGTCAGGAACAATAGGAAACTCCCCACCCTGGTATTTACCTGAGATAAACCGAAGTGAAAATTGTCGTGGGTTTGATGGGGGAGGATCCACCGTCATAGACCGCAGGCTAGCGACCGAAATGAAGTTTGGTCAAGCTGAAGCTACGGAAACAGATGCTGTTTGCGTTGACAACCTCCCGCTAGTGGACGTAAACGCTTCGACCCTGATTCACATCCCCTTTCAAACCTGACGAGTTTCTGCCATGTATTTATTTGGATCCAAGGTCAAACGAGCCAAAACGCGCAACAAGACCGCTCGCTACCGCGCCAAGCTGCGAAAAAAGAACCAAAATCGCCGCTCACGTATGCTGAAGCCTTAACAACTTCGGCAACATCACCGTCGAATTGGGGTAGCCTCCGCCGTACAAAAAATGGATGGAGTGAAGCCCCCGATTGACGTGATGAGCGACTCGACTGGCGAGACCGCTGAAAGAGTGGTTCGTGCGTCGCTGTTGCAGTTTCCTGAGCAGAAGGTACGGATTCGGTTTCACGGCCGAATACGCGATCGCGATGCTGCTCGTGCGGTCATCGAAGCGTGTGCTCGTGACGGCGGGTTGTTGGTATTCACCATCGTATCGCCTGAGTTGCGTGAGTTTATCCACCAGATTTGCTACGAGAAAAAAGTCGAAAGCGTGGACGTCATCGGCGCCATGCTCGGCAAGCTCTCAAGCTTTCTTGACGCGCAACCGCTGGGACTTCCGAGCGCTGCACTGCCGTTGAGCGAAGAGTATTTTCGGAGGATTGAGGCCGTGGAGTTTGCTGTCAAAAGTGATGATGGCAAAGAGCCGCGCAATCTCCGCAAGGCTGACCTGATCTTGGCCGGAGTGTCGCGAACATCCAAGACTCCGTTAGCGACGTACCTTGCAAATCGTGGGATCAAAGTCGCGAATGTTCCGTTGGTGTTGGGTGTGCCACTGCCAAGCGAGCTGATGGAAATCCCGCAAGATCGGATCGTGGCTCTCACGATTGGGATTGATCAGCTGCTGGAGATTCGGCGTGCAAGACTGCAGCAGCTTGGGATGCCACCAGATACAAACTATGGCTTACGCGAACACGTGCGCGAAGAGCTTGAGTACGCGCAGCGAATTTTTCGCGAGCATCCGCAGTGGCCTGTCGTTGATGTGACCGGTCGCGCCATCGAAGAAACCGCTGGGATTATCCTAGATGTTCTCAAAGACCGAGGACGCGCGCTTTTCTAAAGTATCGTGGGTTGGGGGCTACTTGGCGGGTTTGCGAGGGCCGAGATACTCGTTCCACACGCTGGTGACGACGCCGGCCAAGATGCCGTCTGCGACGCGGAGTCTGCGGGACAGCTCGCGGGCAATGTTCATCATGAGCATTGAGTAGCTGGGCAAATCTCTGCGGTACAGCCGGTCTAAATCCGACGCCGTCAGAACTAACAGCAACGACGGTGCGAGCGCTCGCACCGACGCAGATCTCGGCATGACATCAAGAATAGACATCTCACCGACCCAATCCCCTGGACCGAGCAAAGCCACTCGTGCGTGTGCTCCGCTGGGAGCTAGCTTCACCACTTCAAGCTCACCACCCACAACGACAAACATCTCGCGAGCGGTTTCGCCTTCGTGCATCACGAATTCACCTGCTTCGACTGTGACCACGTGCAGGTCTAGGACAAGCGCATCCAGCGCTTCATCAGAAAGCCCGCCAAAAAGCCCGATCTCTCGAAGGGGGTCTCGGCGAAGCAGGTCAGTGGCAGAACGACGCTCTTTCATAGCTGAATGCAATTGTACGCCGAGGCCGTGGGGCGGTACACTTCTATCGCCGTGGCAGGACCCGCCACATTCGATCTCCCACGTCCTTTTGGCCCCTACGAGCTTGTTCGACAACTCGGTGTGGGTGGGATGGCGGAGGTATATATCGCTCGTGCCCGTTCTGTGGCTGGGTTTGAAAAAGTTGTTGCCTTAAAAATGATCCACCCGCGGTTGTCGACGGACCCGGAGTTCACGCAGCTGCTTGTCGAAGAGGCTAAAATTACTGCGCAATTGTCTCACCGAAACATTGTGCAGCTGATCGATTTGGGACAGGTCGACAACACGCATTACATCGCGATGGAGTTTGTTGATGGGTTAGACCTCAATAAATTCATCACGATCGCGAAGCTCAGACGCGTGAATATTTCAGTACGAGTCGCAGCATTTATAGCTCGTGAAGTATGTGACGCCCTCGAGCATGCGCATAAAAAAGTCGGATCTGATGGCGTTCCGCTCAAGCTTGTGCACCGTGATGTGTCTCCACCCAACATCCTAGTGAGCACATCTGGCGAGGTAAAACTCACAGATTTTGGCATCGCCAAGGCGTCGATGCGCGTGAGCAAGACGGGGGCAGGAGTGGTCAAGGGCAAGTATGCGTACATGGCGCCAGAGCAAGCGAAGGCTCAGCCTGTGGACCATCGCGCAGATGTGTTTGCCCTGGGCTGTGTTTTGTATGAGCTGAGCTGCGGAAAGCCCGTCTATCCCGACGCGGCTTTTCCCATCATGCTTGATCGTGTCGCCAGATGTGTCTTCGAGGCTCCAGAGAAAGCGAAACCTGGGTTGCCTCCTGCGCTCGCGAAAATTATCAAAACATCGCTGGCCGCAAAGGTTGAAGATCGCTTTGCAACCGCGCGCGCGATGGCCGAGGCGATCACTGAGTTTTTGTTTACGCTTCCGCCCAATCCTGAAGGGGAGTTAAGCACACTCATTGGTGAGCTGGTCGATGGGCCCTCAACACCAAGCATTCCGCCTGTCGGATCAGCCGATTCGATTTTGGATGACGACTTCGACGACTCGACAAAAATCGAGAGCGTCGCGGTGATGAAGTCGCGCATGGCACCGACAGCGATTCAAGCCAAAGATGCAAAGCCTGGGTTTCGAGACGAGCCCACAAAGGCCTTCAAGCGCGTCGAGGACGAAAATAGCGCAAATTCAGAGCCGGAAGAAGAAGCGACCGGTGCTCTGAAAAACTCATTCGAGCAGTTTGCATCGAAGCCATCACAGAACGCGGCCACCCTCGCTCCTCCCAATCGAGCAGGTGCTCAAGCAGAGGCCCGCGTCCGGAGTCCTGGTGCGGCCCAAAGGCAAGGCATTGGTGGCTTCAGCAGTGCAGCGCCGCCTGCCATTCCGAAGCCCAATCGCGACGCTCCAACGATGGCTCCACCTGCAAAAGCAGGCAATGAGATGCCCTCGATCCCGAGAGCTGGCAAAGCGCCAGTGATCGCGCCGATCCCGACGTCGGGGCTTGGCCAAGGACCTGGAGTGAAAGCTCCGGCCCTTCCGCGCTCTTCGGTTCCACCACCTCGACCGCATGCGCCGCAGATGCAGCAACGCCCTCTGCCGCTTCCGTCTTCTAACGCCACGCCAGCCCCGCGAAGTCCGTCGCAGTCCGGGATGAGCGCTGTTCGTCCACCGGCGCCATCAACAGCTCCCCCCATCGTTTATTCGCCACCAGCGGCGGCTTCGGGACCAGCACTACCTGCCTTGCCACAGACTGCACTGCAGACACCTGGACCGACGCCATTCACCACAGCGAATCCTGTGCAGAGCGGGCCAACGTTGACGCCCCCGTCGCCGCAACCAACATCATCGGGCGCGTTTATCTCATCCCTGACTCCGCAGCCTCCGCCGTTTCAGAGCCCCACGCCGCAGGTCGCAGCTGCTTTTGACCCCTTCGCATCAAGCGGAGCCCCCGTTGCGATGCCTATGGAGGCTCAGTCCGCAAGGGAAGTTCCGCAGCTTGCTCCGAACCCCAAGTCACCGTTAATGCCCGTCATTTTGGCTGGCGGGTTCGCGTTGTTGGGGCTTTTGGTCCTGTTGGTTGTTTGGGTCTTGGTGGGTCGATGAGCAAAGATGCGATGAGCGTTGTTCGGTCCAAAAGTTTTCTCGCGCGACGCTTGCACACGCTCGCAGGTGTTGTTCCACTTGGAATTTTTCTCGTAGAACATCTTCTCACCAACGCGATGGTTCTCTTTGGTCGCCCCCGCTATGACGCCGCGGTCGCTTGGATACAAGCCATGCCTGGGCTGCTTTGGCTTGAGCTCATTGGTATTGGCGCGCCGCTGACCTATCACGCGTTGTACGGCATCTTTGTCGCATCCCGCGCGCAACCCAACGTCGGCCGTTATCCGTATGGAGCCAACTGGATGTTCGTCCTGCAGCGCTTCACAGGGATCGTTACCTTTGTTTTCGTGCTGTTGCATCTCGCCCATTTTCGTCTAGCCAAAGCGCGCGGGACCCTCGATTCGTCGAGGTTTTATCCAGCGATTGAGAGTTTGCTCTCGTCACCGCCGTACTACATTTTGTATCTCGTGGGGGTGACCTCAACGATCTTTCACTTCTCCAATGGCCTGCGTACAGCTGTCGATACTTGGGGTTTGGTCGTCTCAGTCAAGGGCCGTCAGCGCGTGGCGATCGTGACAGGAGTTGTGGGCGTTTTGCTCTGGCTCGTCGCAGTGAACACGTTGTTTCATTTTGTCCTTCGGTGTGGTGGCTTGGTGGCGCTCCCGACACAGCAACGATCACTCTTTTGTGGCGATTGAGTATGAGTTTTCGCACATACATCGTCACGGCGTCCTGCGCAGTGGTTGCGCTGTTAGCCCTTCCGTTGGCCGTCACTGCGACGGGGCGTCGCGCAAAAAACGACGACGGAAACCTCTGGGGACTCGACCGGTTTCGTGCCGGAAGTCTCATCCGTGGAGAGTGCTCAACGCGTCCGTGTATCGCGCTCACCTTTGACGACGGGCCCGAACACACGACCACGCCGAGAGTGCTCGAAGAGCTCGATCGCCACGGAGTGAAGGCGACATTTTTCGTTGTGGGGCAGAGGTTTGCGGGCAACGGCGCGGTCGCTGAGCGCAATCTCGCAACGCTTCGAGACACATGGCGGCGGGGCCATATGATTGGCAATCACACCTTCACACACGCGTTGATGGATGGCCAAACAGACGCGCAGCTGTCGTCAGAGATTGATCGAACCAGCGAGGCGATTTTTTCTGCCATCGGTGTTCGTTCGTATCTCTTTCGCGCGCCGTATGGAGCCATGCACGACCCCAGAGCCGGCAACGCAGTGTACTCGCGTGGGCTCACTCCTGTGTTTTGGGCGATCGATACGCGCGACTGGGCCTCGCACTCGCCTGCAGAGGTGTTGGCGAACTTTCGTGCCGGCCTTGACGCGAGTCCTCGCGGAGGCGTCGTTCTTTTTCACGATACACTTGAGCAGACAACGCAGGCGCTCCCCATGGTGTTTGCTGAGATCGCCGCACGCAACGCGCAGCGAAGGGCGAGGCAGTTGCCGACCTACGAGTTTGTGGGTCTCGATGATCTGTGGCGTGCGCGTGGTGGTCGTCGTTAAATCGACTTCGCGGCTATTTTTTCAGAGAACCAACAGCACGAGCGTCGAGGCGAAGGTTCATCTCACGTAAGACTGAGTCTATACCTTCTGTCTCGCCGGGCTTTGGTCCGCCCTCACGAGTGCCGGCGAGCCACGCTCCAGCGGCATAAACGTCTTCGCAAGACTTGGTTTTGACGCGACTGCGAAAGAGAAACCCAAGCGAAGTCGCAGAGCTTCGAATCAGCGCTGCAGCGAAGCCGCCTCCCTCAACCACAAGCGCATGTGCATGAAGATGGCCGTCGACGAGCTTCGCGAGCGCATCAAACTGAGGACGAATATCATCCGCGCGAAATGCCGCGAAGCTTGTATTCTCTGGGCGAAACGCAGTGAGCGACCAGAAGCGATCATACTTCTTGATCGCGTCTTCGAGGCACTTTCGTTGGTGTTGCAGTCGTTCTACCGTGGGCTGTCCGCGCCAGAGCGCAAACATCACGTCATCACGAGACCCGAAGCAGCAAGCTTCGTCGACGAACTGAATCTTTCCCCTAATATCCATTGGTGCTCTGTTTGTGTGGGATTGAGTGGTTACTCGGTCGCGCTCTCGCTGGCGCCATGACACTTCTTGTATTTCTTGCCAGATCCACAGAAGCACGGGTCATTGCGGCCGATTTTGGGCTGTGACACGCGCACTGGAACATTCTCACTCGTCGCGTTCTGCTCAACGGACAACGGTGTTGCGTCGCCGTTGTTTTCATACGACGAAGAAGATTTCTCTCGATCTGCCGTTGATTTTTCTTTGGGTTTTCGCGTCCGGATGGCGTTGATCTGTTCTGGATCAATGCCCAGCTCTTTGAGGCCTTGTTCAAACTCTTCTGCGGAGAGATCTCCAGCAGAGCCATCGGGTGTGTTCGATGCATTCGGATGAATGGCTTGCATTGAGCGTTCACGCGCTTGTTGCTGGGCCCGCTCTGCTTGTTCAAGTCGCTCGACGTCTTCACCGCTCTGAAAATCAAGGTGAAACAATTTCTGAGCAACGTTGGCCGAGACGTTAGACATCATGGCCGTAAACATATCGAAGCCTTCTTTTTTGAACTCAAGCTTCGGATCTCGCTGTCCATAACCTCGCAGACCAATACCGTCGCGAAGGTGATCCATGTTGGTTAAATGGTCTCGCCATGCACGGTCGATGTCTTCAAGCGTAAGCGTGCGATACACGCGAGTGAGTTGGTCAAGACCGATCCGTTTTACGTAGGCGTCAACGATCTTTTCGGCCTCAACGTACAGCGCGTGAACCATGTCGTCGCGTGTGCCAAAGGCATCCAACTTTGTCCAAACCGCTCGCGACTGTGGAACGAGACCCATCGCGATGGACTCTTCGTCGAGCTTCGCTTTCTCTTCGACCTCTGCGGCGTTGCCTTCAGCGTCGTCTTGCTTGCGGTCGAGGTCTTTGTCTTCTTCAGTTAAGGGACCAAATCGCTCAAAGAACGCGTTTGCCATCGCAACGACGTTCCAATCGTCACGCTCTGAACGCTCTGGCGCAAATGTGGTCACGGTATGGACCGCCACGGTGTCGCACAAATCTAGGATTCGTTCGCGTTGCTCGGCCAACGAGGCCTTCACGCGTGCCGTGAGCACATCGCGGGTCTTTTTGGGATCTTTCGCGAACTTGTACAACCCCTCTGCGCGGGCTCCGTAGTACGCGTACGCCTCGCGCTCAATCGCAAATGAGTGAACGGCTTTGACCTCATCGAGCGTCTTTGCGGGCTCAAGGACAGGCGGAAACTTCGTGCCAGCGAGCTCTTCGCGGATCAAGTTGTCAATCTGCTCAGGCTCTTCTGGGTACGAACGAACGATCTCTTCGCAGACTTCTTCGGCCTTCTTTGCCGTCTCTGGGTCAAGCGCTGCGATGACGCGCTCGTCTTCATCGTCGGCCACCTTTTTGATGGTGTACTTGCCCTCAAGGACCTCGCGACGAAGCGTATAGACGGCTTTTCGCTGCTGATTCATCACGTCGTCGTAATCGAGCAGGTTCTTTCGACCATCGAAGTTGCGGGCTTCGACTTTTTTCTGCGCGTTCTCGACAGAGCGGGTGACCCAAGGGTGCTCAATCGGAACGCCCTCTTCCATACCCAAAGAATCCATGATGGCCTGCACGCGTTCGCCTGCAAAAATACGCATCAAATCGTCTTCAAGTGAGAGAAAAAATCGTGAGCTTCCAGGGTCGCCCTGGCGTCCCGCACGTCCACGAAGCTGGTTGTCGATACGTCGGGACTCGTGTCGCTCAGTCCCGACAATGTGCAAGCCACCCGCGGCGACGACTTCTTCGCGCATTTTTGCGCAGTCATCCTTAAGCTCTTGAATCTTCGCTTCGTACTCTTCTTTCAACGCAGGATCGTTTGGGTTTTTGCCCGCTTGGAGAAAATCCCACTTTGCGAGCATTTCTGCGTTGCCGCCAAGGAGAATGTCCGTGCCACGACCCGCCATGTTGGTGGCGACGGTCACCGCACTTCGGCGACCTGCTTGCGCAACCACATAGGCTTCACGCTCGTGTTGCTTGGCGTTGAGCACCTCGTGCTTGATGCCGTCGCGTACCAAAAGAGCGGCAATCGCCTCGCTCTTGGTGACGCTTGTGGTGCCGACGAGCACGGGCTTTCCGCGCTCAACACACTCGGTGATCTCTTGGACAACCGCTTCGAATTTCTCGCCCTCGGTCTTGTACACAAGGTCATCGGCGTCCACGCGGATCACGTCTTGGTTGGTCGGAATCGGAACAACTTCTAGCTTATAGATCGAGTGAAACTCTTCGGCTTCTGTGTCTGCTGTTCCGGTCATCCCGGACAGTTTTTTGTAGATACGAAAGAGGTTTTGAAATGTGATCGTCGCGAGCGTTCGGTTCTCTTCTTGAACGCGGACAAACTCTTTGGCCTCAACGGCCTGGTGCAGACCATCGGACCATCGGCGCCCATCAAGAACACGCCCGGTAAACTCATCGACGATCTTCACTTGGCCGCCTTGGACCAGGTAGTTCACGCCTTTTTTGTACAACGTGTGCGCGCGGAGACATTGCTGCAAAATGTGCAGCGATTCAATGTGCTCAGGGTCGTACAGATTGTTGATCTTTAAGCGGCGCTCGGCTTCTTCGATCCCCTCGTCGGTGAGCGTGACTTGGTGCGCCTTCTCGTCGACAACGAAGTGTTCGTCCTTCTTCAGGTACGGAACAATCTTGTTAATATCCCCGTACAGGTGCGTGCTGGCTTCTCCTTGACCTGAGATAATCAACGGGGTTCGAGCTTCGTCGATCAAGATCGAGTCGACCTCGTCCACAATCGCGTAGTGCAGCGGCCGCTGAGCGCAGTCGTACACGCTGTACTTCATGTTGTCGCGAAGGTAGTCAAAACCAAACTCGTTGTTTTGGCCGTACGTAATGTCGGATCGGTACGCGAGATACTTCTCTTGGTCCTGCTGGTTGTTGACCACCACGCCAGTGGTCATCCCAAGAAATCCGTAGAGTTTTCCCATCCATTCGGCGTCACGTCGGGCCAGGTAGTCGTTGACCGTGATGATGTGGACGCCTTTGCCCTCAAGCGCGTTGAGGTACGCAGCGAGTGTTGCCACCAGGGTCTTGCCCTCACCGGTGCGCATCTCTGCGATGGCGCCTCGGTTGAGCACCATCCCTCCAACGAGCTGAACGTCGTAGTGTCGCATTCCGAGCGCTCGCCGACTGCCCTCTCGACAGACCGCAAACGCCTCAATGAGCAGGTCGTCGATGGTGGCCCCATTCTCGATTCGTTGCTTAAATTCAGCGGTCTTCGCACGAAGCTCGTCGTCGCTAAGTTTTTTTAGCTTCGACTCAAGTGCATTGATCGGATCCACTTTTTGTTTGAGCTTTTTGATTTCGCGCTCGTGTTTGGATCCGAGAATCTTTTGAAGCAACCAAGCAATCATGGGAAAAACGTTGAACCTTTCGGAGGTTGGATGGGTGTTTTGCTCCCATCTCGCAGCAGGGACTCAGGGCATAGCATTGTTTCTGCGCGCCGAAAATGAAACCCACCACCCGCCCAAAATCATCCGTCGGGAAGGCTCAATTCAAGCCGGACGTGAGCCGCGATTCATGCCCCCCCCAAAAGCCCGAAGGTTATGAATTTGCGTCGGGATGTTAGGCCAGGGGCGCCCCAGGGCGCTTGCTCGGGATCCCTTTGCGAAACCCTCGGCTCTCTTTGGGGCCGAAGACGTGAGCGAGGGCGGCGGCTAAGAAGTACAAAACCACCAGTGGGCACGCGAGCATCACCTGCGAGTAGATGTCCGTGGTGGGGGTGAGAATCGCTGCAGCGATAAACGCAAGGACGGTGAAATATCGACCAAAAGCGAACAGCTGTTGAGACGTCACCACGCCTGCGAGCGCGAGAAAAAAGATAAACAGGGGGACTTCAAACACAACTCCAAAGGCGAAGAGCATTTGCGTTGTGAGGTCCAAATAGCTCTCCATCATGATGGTGGGCTCGATGGTCGCGGTCGAGCCTTCAAGCGTCCCGCCGAACCCCAAAAACCACTGATGCGCCATTGGAAATACCAGGTAATATCCAAACAAAGCGCCACCCACGAAGAACAGGGTTGAGCAAAAAACAAACGGCAGGACCAAGCGCTTTTCGCGCGAGTACAGCCCCGGCGAGATGAAGGACCAGAGTTGGTAGAAGATCACCGGGAGCGCTAGCACCAACCCGCCAACCATCGCGAGTTTGAAGTATGAGCTGAAGGCGTCGGTGGGGGCGGCGAAGTGGAGCGTTGTTCCGCGTGGGCGTCCTGCTGCGATGTATGCTCTGGTGAACTCTGCTGGCGAAATCATCCACCGAATGATCGATCTTGTGCCACACGTCAGCGGAGTCGCGTGACAAAAGGTCGCGATCTCAAAAGGCCGGAGGAGCCAACGCAGGATCGGCTCACGAAAATTCCACGCTACAGCCACAGAAGCGAGAAGCGCTAGCAGGGCTTTGAAGACTCGTGAACGTAGCTCTTCAAGGTGCTCTAAAAGGGTCATCTGAGAGCCATCCCCAGGCTCTTGTGAGCCGCCGCTTACAAATGGCTCTTGAGTGGAAACCAGCGCTTTTTTGTCACTCATCGCTGGGCACCTTTTGACGCTAATGCAGACTGTGAGTCAGTTGAGATGGGATAAGAATTTGCGCTCTCTTCGGGCAGCGCACCAAAATCGTCTGGCCCCCCTTCGGGGTACTCTGCGGTCACTCCGAGGGATGTGTCGTCAGCGGTGCTGTAGGGGTCCGAACGGACTTGGTTGTGCAGATCGTTCATCCCCTCACGCAGTGGACGAACGACCTCATCGACGACCTCATCGTAGCCAACTTCATCTTTGATTTGCGTGACCACTCGACGAAATTGCGCAATGGCTTTTCCGATCGTACGCAGGGTCGCGGGGAGCTTTCGAGGACCAATCACAACGAGTGCAACCACTGCGATCAACAGCATTTCGGTGATGCCAATGCCAAACATCCGCTATTCACCTTTTGCGCGCATCACGTTTGCGTGCTTCTTCATCTTTAGCCGCTCGAATCCCAAATACCCAGCCAAATGCCAAGCCAATCAAGAAAACTCCGGGTATGAAAAGTACATGTTCGACCGTCACGACGTGGCTTTCTCCTCAGGTGAGTCAACGGGTCGCTTGCGTGAGATCATTTTTTCGAGATCGAAAATTTTGCCCTCAAGGCTCGCGTTCTTTCGTCCGAGAAAAAAGGCATAGCCTGCGAGCAAGAGCAGAATGACCGCGTACGCTGAGAGGGTCACCGGTCCGCCAGGGATGGTGTCTCGACACTGTCCCCCACCAGCGGTGAAGCTCATCCCCCGTTGGGATGATGGGTCCTCTGGCGTTGCCTGCGCGAGCGGAACCAAAACGGCTGTTGGATCTCCAGCGAGCGGTGCCAGCCCGGTACTTGCGGGCGCTTCGCCCATTCGGTCGGCGATCCCTGCCGGATGTGCGAGAGGGGCAACGGTTGCTTGTCCTGCGACGTCAACAGTTTGTGCGGACAAGTTCGCATCGAATGCAAAAATGCTTGTGAACAGGGTCGCTGTGAGCAACAGACGAGAGGCGTTAAACAAACGTGGATGTCGATGATTCATGACTCGTCTTCGTCAAGGAGGCCCAACGTTGCAGCGTCGGAGGTGAGGTTTTCAAGCTGTGATTCTATTGTGGCAAGCTGTGCACGAAGAGCGATCAATCCCACAGTGAGGATTGTAAAACCGATGAAACCCAGCGCAAGGATGGCGCCCATTTTAGGATCAAGCCCGCCGCCGCCCTTGGTGATCACGGTGGGATGTTGCCCGCGCCAGAGCTTCACGCTGTAGTGGATGATCGGCATGAGTGCGGTGCCAACGACCGAGAGCGCTGCGGCAAAACGTTTTTCGCCCTCTCCGCCGCCAGAACGTAGCACCACGTAGGCCATCATGATGAGCGAGCACAACATTGTGCTGGTCAAGCGAGGGTCCCACACCCAGGGGGTTCCCCAGGCTTTCCAGCCCCAGAGGGGGCCTGTGATGAGAACGGTGCTCGCGAAAACAAGCGCCAGTTCTCCGCCCGCTTGTGCCAGAGCGTCCCACCCGGGGGTACGTTGCCACAGATAAAACAGCGACCCTAAACAGCACGCACCGATACCCAAATACATCGAGTACGCAGCGGGGACATGGAAGTAAAAGATCTTCTGCGTCAAGCACCCAGCGTCACACTGCGCGGTCGGAGCGTAGAAAAACGCTCCAAGAAACGTCAGAGTCACACTGAGAAAACCAACGACTGCGATCAATGCCGGCCAACGCTTCATGGTCTAGGAGCTCGAGTCACCACGATGCTGCCCATATAGTCAGAGCCCATCACAGTGTTTGAGAAGAAGCGTACATAGTAGCTCCCTCCCATAGGAGAAGCCCATGTGACACCATTTACGCCTGACATTGAGAATGCGCAGTTGAGTGCACCACCGCCAGTTGAGCATGCGGTTGTGGTGGATCCCGTCATTGGGTTTGTGAGGATTTCTACGCCAAAAAGGCCGCTGTTGCCGACGGATCGGGCGATGGTGGCGGTCACAATGTCGCCCTGCATTAAGGGCACGAGGGTCACGCTCGATGTTGTCGCCATGGGGTTGTTACCGACGATGACGCCGCCAAATGGAACGTTTGCACAGCGAGTAAACGGAGGTCGCGCCGGGTCTGCGTACGTCGCCGCAATCGCCCCAGGCCAAGTCACCGAGCATGCCGGTTCACGTCGGCATGTGGATGAACATCCGTCGCCGTTGGTAAGATTGCCGTCGTCGCATTCTTCGCCGTAGCTGGTCTCGATCGTTCCGTTGTTGCATTGGGCTAGATCGATGGTGAGGTCCACTTGACGAGCTCCGAGCACACGAGGTTCAAGCACCAACGCGTAGAGAGAGCCTGCTGTGACCGAGAGTACTTCTGCCGGAGCGAGCATCGTCCCACAAGCAGAAGGCATCGCACCCATTGCACAAACACCAGAGAATATCCCCACGATGCCGTCTCTTGACTGCACACGCAGCCTGCCTGAGTTGCGCGCTCGGACGTACACAATGGTCTCTGGAGACCGCATCGGGTTGCACGCGAGGGCGAAGTTGTCTCGAGCCCCAACGAGGTTGATTCGGTACAGCTCTGTGCCATACGCTGCGCTAATGGCTTGCGGAAGAACCGCATCGCACGCATCACCAACCGTTGCAGTCACGCGACAAGCGCCGCTACATCCATCATTGTCGTCAACGTTGCCGTCATCGCACTCTTCGGTGACATCCAAGACACGATTGCCACACGCGCTTGTTGGCGTGACAACCAAAGCGTACGGACCTGTGACGCCTCCGGTGGCTTTTGCGACAAAAAAAGTGGTGGATCCGGCAGTGATCGATGGCGTGGTGAGCGTCTCACGGCCTGCGCGCGCAAGAGCATTGAGGCACTGATCGTTGCCGTTCGGGGCCGCACAGCTGGTGGTCCTTGCGCCGACCGCAGCGTCAAAGCCTTCAGTGTAAAGGTCTGCTCGAAAAGTTGCAGCCACCGATGCAGACATCGCGTAGACCTCGTCGGTCCCCAAAACACTCGCGGGTGTGCAAGAAGCCGTCGAGAAGGTCAGATCCGCTCGGCGACCGGTGAGCGAGCCGGTGCGAACATGCGCAATGTTTGGCTGAATGATTGCTGGACCGGTCCCTGCTGCGGGACATGGCTCGGTCAAGGGTGGCACGCACGTTCGGCTGTCATAGGGCGAAAACGGAGCTGTGCAGCTTGGCCGACACGTCCCCGCCGTGCACTGGGCAGTCCCATTGGTGACCGAGGGGCAGCCGACGTTGCACTGCCCACAATGTTGTAGATTTGACTGCAAATCGACACAATCTGCGCCGCATCGTGTCTCTCCTGCGCCACAGGGAACGCCCGGAACATCCACGTTTGGAACGTCAACTACCGTTGGCACATCACCGGCGTCCACCGTTGTTGGATTCGGCACGTCGATCACTTGAACTTCGCTGGTGGGCATGTCTGGCAACACGACTCCAAGATCACCAGTCATTGATGCGTCGGCCGGTGAGCGCAACAGCGCTGGATCGTACACCGAGCACCCTGCGAGGGCGGACAGGGTGAGAAGTGAAAAGAGTGAGGGGTGTGCCGCTGAGGGATAAGAGCGTTTAAAAGAGTTCATAGTATTGTGGGCGATGACTGTGTGGAGTGTACTCGAAGTCGTCGCGTGGTATTGAACAAGAAATGCACACACCAACGGTGCTTTGAGAGCCGTTGGTTCGGGGTATGATTGCGGGGATGAGCATTGAGAAGCCGGTTGAGAAGTTTCAGTCAATTCCCGTAAAAACGTTGATCGATGCCAAAGATCTCGCGGTGACACTAGAGCTTCTGGCGGGGGAAGGTGGGGTGAATCGCGCGATTACTCACGGGCGCATTCAAAAGCCTGGGCTGGCGCTGGTCGGTCACTTTGATGGAATCGTGGCATTTCGCGTGCAAATTCTCGGAGAAACAGAGGTTTCTTTCTTGAACAAAATGAGCGAGTCCGAGCGGCGCGCTTCGTGTGAGGCTTTTCTCTCTCTCGGATTGAGCTGCGTTGTGGTCACCGCCACAGGCGGGGCGCCCGATGCGCTCGTGTGGGCCTGCGGTGCTGCGTCGGTTCCGCTTTTGCGGTCTAACGCCAAGTCGAGCACGACTATTAACGCGATCCATGGGTTTTTGGACGAGCAATTTGCACCCCGAACGAGCGCTCACGGTGTCTTTGTTGATGTGTACGGGATTGGAATTCTGCTTCTAGGCCACAGCGGAATCGGCAAAAGTGAATGCGCGCTTGAGCTTGTGCAGCGCGGGCATCGTCTGGTGGCAGACGATTTGGTGGATTTTGTCTTGCGATCACCGGACTTACTTTTTGGCAGCGCCACTGAGATTCTTGAGAATCATCTCGAAGTTCGTGGCTTGGGCGTTTTGAACATCAAAGACTTGTTTGGCGTGGCGGCGGTCCGCAAGCGCAAACGCCTTGAGCTCGTTGTGCGCTTAGTGAGCCAAGACGAAGGTGAAGACTGGGATCGCTTGGGTCTTGATGACGAGTGGCACGAGCTGTTGGGCGTGAAGATTCCCTTGCGTCGAATTCCCGTTAGACCGGGTAAAAACACGACGATTGTTGTCGAAGTAGCTGCACGCAATGAGCTGCTTCGCCGCGCCGGAGTCCACAGTGCACGCGAGTTTCATCAACGACTCGCGACGGTCTTGGGGCAAAAAAACCGATCGAGTTAGTGTCGCTTCGCTCCCAGTGAGGGACGTCGTTTAGGGGCAGTTTCCAGACACGACGCTGGCGTTGGAGGCAGGCATTCCAACGTCTGCAAACGTGAGCGACTGGCTGACGCAAAACCAGCTTGCGCAGTTCGCTTGGCGCTGCACGTGAAGATGCGGCCCAGTGGACCAACCCGTGTTACCCGAGCGGGCGATTCTCTGTCCCCGAGTGACCCGCGCCCCAACTGCGACCTCTGGAGCGTCGAGATGTAAGTAGAGCGTGTTGGTGCCATCTGCGTGCGAAAGCAGCACATAATTTACAGTGTTTGCACACTCTGCTCCGCCTCCATTCCAACAAGCTCCGCCTGCGACAACAGAGCTGTTGATACGCAACACGGTGCCCGCTTCCATCGCGTGAACCGCGGTCCCTCGATTCACTCCGAAGTCGTACGCCCACGCTTGAGAGCCGTTGTGACTCACCGCCGAGTTGTTTCCCTGTGTGACGGTGACTCGCGTTGCGCAAGCAAAAGGCAAGCGATATCCTGCACCGGCCATGGGGGCACACACATCTGGTTGTCCCGGAGGCCGCATCGTGCACCCAGAAGGGCAGGGGGTCGCGTTGGTGGTTCGTCGCGCTTGGCACTGGTACAGCGTGTTGGCGTCTCCGGCCATGAGTGAGCTTCCGCAGTACGCTCCGTCTCCGGCGACTGCCCGCGTGCACGGATCGACCATCATCACGATCACGCAGCGAGCCATTCCCATGGGGCCTTCGCAGCCCATGGTGCACGCATCAATTCGCTCAGTTCGACGGTTGCGACAGACGTACACATCGTTGACTCTGTTCACCGCACCAATCGATCCACCGCAATAAGATCCATCTGGATCGTTGAAGCATGGGTCCACCGCGTCCGAGAGGCACACGCTCATGTTGCCTCGGTCAAGACAGCCATCGCTGCAAGACATCATCGAAGTGCTGCGACCCATGGCGCACACTCTCAGCGTAGTGCCTTCGCAAAATGCTCCGTCCGCTCGATTGGCGCATCCGTCTGAACCGCTCGTTGCATCCATCCATGTGGCATCCATCGATCCCTGCCCGTCACTCAGAGGGGGGCGGGTTGGGACATCAAATGTTTGCTGCGCGTCACCTGGCCGATCAGTGACCGCATCTGAGACTCTCGTGTCGCTTCTCGCTGAAGAATCGCCGTTGATATCTTCGGGATCAGCACAAGCAATCGCGCAAGAGAGTGCGATCGAGACAAGGCACAAACGTCGCTGGAGGGTCATTGAAATGGCCTCAGTTTTCGCCTGGTGGGTTTGTCCCGCAGCGCCCGAACCGTGAGATATATGTTGCACGTTGTGTCGACCACAACACTGCCCATGAGCCGTTATCTCCCGGCAGTCCTTGAATATCGATGGTGTTCTCGATGACCGGCTCGGGTGAGCGAATACGCAGGCGTGCTGACGCCGTCATGCCCGCGGGTCCGCTGTAAATTCGGACCGACAGATTTTGGTCTGACGGCTCAACCCACGCAACGGCGAGCTCTGCCCCGTTTGAGGCGACACGCGCACGTAGGCTCCGGTTAACCCCGGGTTCTTTCTCACGAACCAATGTACGTAGCGACGTCATGGGTCGGATGAACTCAGCGAAGACTGTGAGAAGCAGTCCGTTCGCGTCGCAGGACTCAACGCTCACCGGGACGTTGGTTGGTCCGAACAAATTCGACGCACTAATCAGATGAAATGCGGTCGTGGTGCACTGACCGTTGTCCTCAGCGAGTGAGAGTCGCCCAATTGGAGCGGCTGTACTTCGATCGAGTGCGGACACCGCTAAGTGAGGGGTGCTGGCAGAATCCTCGATAAAACCCAGCCATGCTGATGAATCGCCGTGTGCAACTTGTGGCGCAAGTGTTTGTCCCACGGTGTTGAGCGTGTCGGAGACGGTGTCGGGGCTTCGAGGGATGAGACGCTCGATGCGGACTTTTGAGGTTCGTGTTCCGCCTAAAACGTCCTCGACTTGTACTGTCGGAATCCAGGCCATATCGCCCAAAAACGCGGAGGCGCCAAACAATCGGCCCTCGGTCAGTCGGACGTACCCGGTTTGGCTCGCGCCAATAAACCACGAGGTGGTGATTGCGGTGAGTGTCGGTCCCGACTCTGAGCGCAAAAAGTACCGATCCGTCGAAACGACCCCTGTGTTGCGACTGTCCAGCCAGAGTTGCTCAACGTTTGGGACTCCGAGGCGCTGTGCGATCGAGAAATTCGCAGACCCTCTGGTCCCCACACGCAGCTCGTGCAGGATCCCATCGGCGCCGGCCCATGCGGCGAGCCACTCGCGACCCGCGGTCATCCCGCGAAAGGTGGGAGTGAGCAGATGGGCTCCTTGCCCTGGAGTTGTGCCAAGGGTCAAACGATCGGGGAAAATGTCCGTGATTTCTTGAGAAAACGTGCAACGTCTGGGCTGCAAAGTGGGTGTGTTGTGCGCCGGCGGTGGTGGAATCGCGACGTTAGGGCTCACGTCCGCAAGCGCGTCCCGCACCATCGCATCAGTGACCTGCTGCTCATCGCTTGCAACGCTTGCATCGCTTGCATCGCTTGCATCGCTTGAATCTGGGCCACTTGAGTCCCGAACCTGCACGAGGCCCTCAATTTTTACAACGCACCGAGCCTGTGCAAGCACAAGTGTTGCAAAAATCAGCCATTGGGTTCGGCCCGCGCGAGTCGCGAACGAACAACGCATGCCCGTACGATACGACAAAACCTAGCAATCGTTGCACGATGTTGAATCGGGTGAGCCGTTTTTCATTCTCAGTGGCCCATTCCTGCACTCACCCTCCATGACGATGACGGTTAGCGTGGTACCTTCTGCTCCTGCCTTGCAAACAGCTCGTACACTTGCGCTTTCGTCTTCGGCACCAAGAGAAGAGCTTGAAAAAGCTTCTCGCACGGCTTTATTGGCCGAGTCTGACGCGATGCTTGTGGTGCGAGCCCGTGGTGGCGAGCCGACGGCAATGGACACTTTATTTCGACGGCACGCGCGGGCTGTTCTTGGATTGGCGATGCGACTGATGGGTCGTCAGCAAGATGCCGATGATGTGGCACAAGAGGCGTTTGTGACTGTTCTGAATGAGCTTCACTCACTTCGCGAGCCGGCGGCGTTTAAGG